>PFWG01000053.1:0-1375 GCA_002791035.1 Candidatus Portnoybacteria bacterium CG_4_9_14_3_um_filter_43_11
CATTGATTTGGCTAAGAAATTGAATTGCGACACGATGGCTTTCTTTGTCGCCAGTCCCTATCCGGGAACGGAATTTTATCAAATTGCCAAGCAAAAAGGATATTTCCGGCCAGATGTCACTTGGAAAGATTTTACTTTAGTGTCTAACAATCTGCCGCCGCTTAATCTGCCCGGTCTGCCGGCGGAAAAGATTCTCTATTGGCAAAAACGGGCTTATCGCGAATATTATCTAAGGCCGAAGTATATTCTCCAGAAATTATTCGGCCTGCGGAATAAAGTGGATTTATTGAATTTATACAATGGCGCTAAATTATTTTTGAGATTGGAAAAGTAATGAGCGCGAAAAAAACTAAAATCTTTCTTCATTTGCTTGGGCCGGCTGTTTTTATTTATATCCTGACCCAGATTGATTTCGGATTCCTGAAGGAAAAGTTGTTGAAAGTCAACATTTATTTCCTGATTTTATCGGTTGTCTTTATCGCGGTTCAAATTGCTCTAAGAGGGTTGAAGTGGCGAACATTACTAACTGGCCTGGGAATTAATCTAAACAAGTCCGACGCGATAAACTTGTACTGGCTGGGGACTTTTATCGGAACGGCGACGCCGGGCCGGCTGGGCGAATTGGTCAAAGTTTATTTTTTGAAAGAAAAAGGTTATGACGCTTTTCGTTCTTTTTTCAGCGTATTTTTTGACCGATTGACCGATGTTTTGACTTTGCTCTTCCTTGGTTTTTTTATTTTTCTGTTTTTTATTAAAGGCATTGGCAGTTATATTATTATTGTCGGATTACTTTCGGTTCTTTTTTTGATTTTTGTTTTTTTCTTGCTTGACAACCGGAGCTTTTTACATAAAAGATTTTCAAAATTAGTCGAAAAACTTTTTTCCATTGATTTGGAGAAATACAATAAGTTTTCTTTTCTTAAACTCTGGCAAGGCATCAAGGGGCTGAAAAAGACTCAAATTATTATTTTTTTTATTTACCTCATTTTCAGCTGGCTTTTTTATTTTGCTTCCCGCTACATGATTTCTTTAGCGCTGGAGCTCGAGCTTTCTTTTCTGGAAGTGTCAATGATATCGGTTTTGACCGCCGTGGCGACGATGCTTCCAATATCAATGGCGGGAATCGGCACGCGCGATGCCGCTGTGATATATCTTTTCGGTTTGTTTTCTTTGAATAAAGAAACCGCTCTCTTGTTTTCTCTTCTAATTTTAAGCCTTGAATTATTGGCGATTTCCTTCGGTCTAATCCCATATTTAAAGGAATCCCGACTGGTTAATCAGGCAAAAAAGGAGGAATAGAAAAGACACTTTTTAAATTGACCGGTTGCCGGTCTTATCCTATACTAAAATCATGTTAAATAACGAAAATCGGCGG
>PFWG01000053.1:1393-4196 GCA_002791035.1 Candidatus Portnoybacteria bacterium CG_4_9_14_3_um_filter_43_11
GTAAGCGTGATTATTCCCGCCTATAACGAGGAATCAAAAATCGGAGAGGTGCTGGATAAATTAGCGGCTGTTATCGGCCAAAATGGCGAAATTATCGTGGTGGATGACGGCTCGAGCGATCGGACGGCTGAAATTGCTAAAACCAGCGGCGCTTGTCTGATTCAAAATGAGCGAAACAAAGGTTATGGCGCTTCGCTCAAAGAGGGTATTCGCCAGGCGCAATACGACCTCATCGCTATTACTGACGCCGATGGCACTTATCCGGTGGAACGAATTCCCGAATTCGTTAATTTTATCGGCGACTATGATATGGTGGTCGGCGCCAGAAATGGCGGCCATGTCAAAATACCTTTAGTTAGGCGGCCGGCTAAATGGATTTTGGGCCAATACGCTAATTATCTAGTCCGGGGAAAAATACCCGACCTCAACTCCGGGCTGCGCGTCTTTAAAAAAGACGTTTTTGAGAAGTTTCAAAATTTCTTGCCGGATGGATTTTCTTTCACGACGACAATTACGCTGGCGCTTTTAAGCAACAATTACCGGGTTAAATATATTTCAATCGATTACTTTGAACGAGAAGGAAAATCAAAAATCAGACCGATCCGCGACACGATTAATTTCTTTTCTTTAATCACTCGGACTTCGCTCTATTTTAACCCGTTGAGAGTGTTTATGCCGGTTTCTATCTTTTTTCTAACAGCTGGATTCATTCTCTTGGCTTATGAGGTATTTATTGCTAAGGATATAACCGACAAGACAATGATGCTTTTTCTATGGGGAATGCAGTTCGGCGTGATTGGGCTTCTAGCCGATATGCTCAGTAAAAGAAAATAATTTTTAGATATGAGGAAAGACAGAGTTAAAATAGCGGTGGTCGGCGCCGGCGCGGCTGGATTAGGCGCGTTAACTGCTTTATTGGATAAAAAAAACAATTTTAATATTTTTGTTTATGATATCGGCAAAACAATAGAATCAGCGCCGGCGGCAGATAATCCCACTCAAGATTGGATTGCTTCTTTCTATAACCAGATTTACCAAAAAATCCGTTCGCGCTATTCGTTCAAATTTCCGCCGGCTAAAACTCATTTTGGCGAGCAAATCGCCCGCCAGCCGGTCGGCAAGAAGTTTAAGATTTTCAAAAGCGAAACCTTTGGCGGACTGACTAATTATTGGGGCGCGACCATGCTTCCCTTTACTGACAAAGAACTTAAAAACTGGCCGATTAAAAAAGAAGAACTTTGGCCTTATTACGAAAAAATTTCCCGGCTAGTCGGATTGTCGGCCTGTTCGGATGAACTTAATCAGTATTTTAAGAAAGATTTTTCCACTCGACCGCCGCTCCGTCCGACGGCCGCCTTGAACCGTTTGGGTCAATCAATTAATCAAAATCCAAGCAAAGGAAAATTTAAAATTATCTCGGGAATCAATCGTTGCGGCGTTGAAACCAGAGAGAACCATCCCAACAGCTGCGTTTACTGCGGCGAATGTTTGGCTGGCTGTTTTAGAGATTCAATCTACAGCGCCAGAAAAACAATCAGAGAATACTTGAAAGATCCCCGGGTAAAGTATCGC
The DNA here is from genome assembly GCA_002791035.1 of Candidatus Portnoybacteria bacterium CG_4_9_14_3_um_filter_43_11. GTDB lineage: Bacteria > Patescibacteriota > Minisyncoccia > Portnoybacterales > UBA2143 > UM-FILTER-43-11-A. The sequence continues at coordinate 2,966 of PFWG01000053.1, forward strand.
GCCGGCGCCAAAGTCAGCCGGCTCAAAGAGAAAAACGGTTTAGTTGAAATTGAGCTTGAGGACGGCCAATTAGAAAAAGGCTTTTCAAAAGTTTTTCTGGCGGCCGGCTGCCCGTCGTCAACTGAAATTATCCTGCGCAGTATCGGCTTTAAGGATAAATTGACTATGGCTGACAACGCCGTTTATGTTTTCCCCATTTTTTACTTCGGCCGGAAACCAAAAGAAGAGAATAAGTCATATTTCGCGCTGTGCAATTTGGTTTTAGGCTGTCTGCCCAAAAACGAAAAAGCTCATTTCGCTCAAGTTCAGGTCTATCCCAATTTTGATTATCTCTGGCGGTATAATCTGCCGGCTTGGCTTTGGAAATTAGTTCGGCCAGTCTTCGGCTTTTTACGCTCCCATATTTTCTGGGGCCGCCTTTATCTTCACAGCGACTATTCCCAGTCCTATTCAGTTCAATTAAAAGACAATCAATTGGTAATGAAACATCTCAGTCAGGCTAAACCGGGGAAATATTTAAAGGATTTAATTTCAAGCCTTCGCTCCGGCATCAATCATAACGGATTTTATTTCCCTCCCATTCCGCCGCTCCGCCAAAGAGTTAATTCCCACTATACCAGCACTATTCCATATAACGGGGAGAAAATTAAAGTCTCTTCCTTGGGCGAAGTGATGCCGAAGGTTTACCTGTGCGATTCATCGGTTTTTCCGGAGATGCCGGCAATCAATCCGGGCTTTACCATTATGGCCAATGCCTGCCGGATAGCGGCTAAGGCAATATGAAAATTTTTTTTATCAAATTAAGGAATAATATTATCGGTTGGTTGTATAAGAAAGTATTAAAACCGATATTTTTTAGATTTGACCCGGAAAAAATACACAATGACGCTGTTGCCATCGGCAAAATTTTAGGGAGTAATTTTCTGTTCAGAAAAACCACCGCTCTTTTTTTCGGGTTTTCAGACAAATCTTTAGAACAGAACATTGCCGGCCTTGATTTTAAAAATCCGGTCGGACTGGCGGCCGGCTTTGATAAAAACGCCAGAATTATCGGAATTACGCCAGCAGTTGGTTTTGGATTTACCGAGATTGGCTCTATTACCGGCGAGCCGTGTCCGGGCAATCCCAGGCCGCGCCTCTGGCGCCTGCCCAAGTCAAGAAGTATTATTGTCAATTATGGTCTCAACAACGATGGCGCCGAAGCGGTGGCCGAACGACTGGCGGGAAAAAA
>PFWG01000053.1:4212-6258 GCA_002791035.1 Candidatus Portnoybacteria bacterium CG_4_9_14_3_um_filter_43_11
CCGCTTGGCGTTAGTATTGCCAAAACAAATTCTTGTAAAATTATTGGGGTTGAAAAAGAAGTCGGGGATTACCTGAAGGTTGCCCGCGCGTTTGCCGATATTGGCGATTATCTAACGGTGAATATCAGTTGTCCCAATGTTTACGGCGGACAGCCGTTTACCGAATTGGAGCGCCTCAATCATCTTTTGTCTGAAATTGACAATCTTAACCTTCAAAAACCGGTTTTTTTGAAACTGCCTCCTGATATTCCCTTTGATTTGGTTGACGAGATTATTGAACTGTCCGAGAAGCGGCGGATTTCCGGATTTGTCTGTTCCAACTTGACAAAAGACAGAAGCAGAATGAAAATTGAACCAGGAGAAGCCGAGCTTGTTTCGGCCAATATCGGCGGCATTAGCGGCAAGCCGACCGAGGAATTGGCCAATAGCCAGATTGCTCATATCTATCAAAAGACCAATGGCGATAAAATCATTATCGGCTGCGGCGGCATATTTTCCGCCGAGGATGCTTACAAAAAAATCAAACTGGGCGCCTCTCTCGTCCAATTGATTACTGGTATGATTTTTGAGGGACCGCAGGTTATTTCGGAAATTAATTTAGGCTTATGCCGATTACTTAGAAAAGATGGGTTTACTAATATCAGCCAGGCGGTCGGGAAAGGAATCGTTTAATAATCTTTTTAATATAATCAGATGAATATTTTTGGCGCGCCACATCCCCGTTCCCGGATTTATACCAAACCGAAGAGTTATTGGTCGTTTTGGAGCGATTTGCTTTTAGGCCGCTTCAATAAAGGAAACGATGTCCAAAAATTCGAACGAGCGCTAGCGGAAAAATTCGGAGTTCCAGAAGCGGTCTGCGTCTCAATGACCAGAGTCGGCATCTATTTGGTTTTGAAAAATTTAATCAAGCCCGGACAGAACGTCATTATGTCCCCCTATACTGTTGCCGATGTGGTCAATATGGTGGTTCTGGCTAGCGGCGTCCCGGTTTTTACCGATATTGAACAGCGGTCATGCAATCTTAATCCGGCCGAGGTTGCCAAACTGATTGATAAGAATACCGGCGCTGTTATCGCGACGCACCTGCACGGCGTCGGAGCGCGCATTTACGAAATTCTGGCTCTTTGCCGCCAGCATAATATTCCTTTAATAGAAGACGCCGCCCAATCGTTTGGCGGGAAAGCCAAAGGAAAACGGCTGGGAACCATCGGCGATGTCGGAATTTACAGCCTTGGCATGTATAAGAATATTAATAGCTGGTATGGCGGCGCGGTGGTGGCGAAAGACAGCGCTCTGCTCAATAAACTTAGAGCCGAACTTGCTCAGTATGATTTTCAAAGCCCCATTTTTATCCTAAAGAAGATGCTCAAAGGATTGGCGACTGACTTATTGACCTACCCGCTAATCTTTCAACCTTTAACCTATTGGCTCTTTCGCTACGGGTTTCTTCACGATATTGGCTGGATTAATCGGCAAGTGGAGATAGAGCTGGACTTAGAGTTGAAAAAAGAGATGCCGGCAAATTATCTTCGCCGCTACACTCCGTTTCAGGCGCGGCTGGCGCTGTCGCAGTTAAATCAGATTGACGCCGATATTGAGCTTCGCGCCAAAAAAGCGGCGCTTTACCGCAAGGAATTAAGCGGCATTTCAGAATTGGTTCTTCCGCCGGAGGAAAACGATTCAAAATATATCTACCCGGTTTTTGCGGTTCAATATCAGGACAGAAAAAAATTGCTCAAATGGCTGATGCGGCAGAAGAGGGACGTTACCGCTCAGCACCTGAAAAATTGCGCTGACTTAGAAAGTTTCTCCGCTTTTTACCGTGACTGTCCGGTAGCCCGAAAAACCGCCAATGAAGTTATCCTGCTGCCGACCTATACTCGCTATCCAGATTCGGAGATTAAAAAAAATATCGAAGTCATCCGGGCGTTTTTCGGGAGGTAATAATATTTTTTACGAACTTTAGGAATATTGGATGTTTTTGTAGATTTGAAAAATCCGAGCGAGAACGCTCGGATTTTTGTTAAGTTAAGACAAGAAAAA
>PFWG01000028.1 GCA_002791035.1 Candidatus Portnoybacteria bacterium CG_4_9_14_3_um_filter_43_11
TTCTCTACGAGGCCTATGGCCCGGGCGGCGTGGCTTTGATTATTGAAGGTATCACCGACAACAAAAACCGGACTATCGCCGAGATCAGGCATATCTTGACCAAATTTGGAGGCAAACTGGCCGAAAGCGGCAGCGTCAGGTATATGTTTGACAAAAAAGGACCGGACTGGCTCCCCAAATATCCGATGGAAATCGCCGACGACAAGACCAAAAAACAATTGGAAAATCTTTTCGAGGCGCTGGACGAAAACGACGACATTCAGGAAATATATTCAAATTTAAAAAATTTTTAACCAATGATTATTCTTGGTATTGACCCAGGCACAGCCGCAACCGGATACGGAGTGATTGAAAAAACGTCGGCTAAATTGGGATTTATCTGCCATGGATGTATCCGGACTAAAGCCAACCTACCCATCTCCGAACGACTAAATGAAATTGACCAACAGTTAACTAAGATAATAAAAAAGCACCGGCCGGAGAGAGTCGCGATAGAGGATATTTTCTTTTCCAAGAATTTAAAAACCGCTGTCGCTGTCAGTCAGGCCAAGGGCGTTATTCTGGCCCGAGCCGCCAGAATGAGGATTCCGGTAATTGAATTTACTCCTCTGCAAATCAAGCAAGCCGTCACTTCTTATGGCCGGGCAGACAAAACCCAGGTCCAAAAAATGGTTAAACTTTTGCTCTCATTAAAAGAAATTCCCCAGCCGGATGACGCCGCCGACGCTCTGGCCGCTGCCATCTGCTGCGCTAATACCACGTCCATAGCCGGACTTTAATCGCCCCTTGGTGGTTAAGTCCGGTTATGGATTAAAACAAATCATATGTTTTTTCCTATCCAATACCTGATTAACCACGGTATTCCGCAAGAAACCATTTCCTTGCTTTTGATGATACCGATTATCGCCACAATTATCGCCCTTTCCCGTCAAGTTATCGGCATCAAGGGCTTTGGCATCTATACGCCGCTGATAATTTCTTTCGCTTTCTTATCCACTGGCCTTAAATTCGGCCTGATGCTTTTTTTGGCCATTCTTTTGGTCGGAACGCTTTCGCGACTGGTGGTTAAGAAACTGCGGCTCCTCTACCTCCCCCGCATGGCCATTATTGTCATTATTGTCACTCTAACCGTCATCGGCGCTATGTATCTGGGTATTTACGCCAACCGAACCGAGGTCATCACCACTTCTATTTTTGCCATCCTGATAATGATAACCCTGATTGAAAAATTCATCGCTGCCCAGATAGAACAAGGCGCCAGAGGAGCGATTATCTTGACTTCCGAAACATTAATTCTTTCAATAATCTCTTTTTGGGTCGTCAACTGGTCTTGGCTTCAAGATGTCGTTGTCCAATATCCCGTTTGGATTATTATTTTCTCTCTTCTAACCAATCTCCTTTTGGGTCGGTGGACCGGCCTTCGTCTTTTTGAATACTACCGCTTCAGAGAAGTCATTAAAAATGTTGAACTTCCTAAAAAAAAGTGAATATGTTCTCGGCTTAAACGCCCGTAATCTGTCATATCTAAGGCCCTCTAACTCGCGGAGGGCTCTTCGCATCGCGGACAACAAATTGCTGGCCAAAAGAATTTTAAGCAAGGCCGGTCTGCCGGTTCTTGAAACCTATGGCGTCATTTCCAGTTATGACGACCTAAAAAACTTTGACTGGAACAATCTGCCGCCAACTTTTGTTTTAAAGCCAAATCGAGGATTAGGCGGCGAAGGTATCGTCATCGTTTATGGCCGACGGGAAAAAGAGCCTCGTCCCTGGGTCAAGGCCAACCGGAAAATGGTCAGTATTGAAGACCTTCGCGACCACATCAGAAACATCTTGGAAGGAATATATTCTTTGACTGGCCTGCCGGATGCCGCTTTTTTTGAAGAAAGAGTCAAACTACTTAAACTGCTCAAACCATATTCATTCCGAGGCATTCCCGATATCAGAATCATTGTCTATAATTCCGTCCCGATTATAGCAGAAATGCGTTTGCCAACCGAAGAATCGGGCGGAAAAGCCAATCTTCATTTAGGCGGAATCGGAGTCGGCATAGATATGGGCACCGGCATTACCACTTGTTCCATTCAGCGCGACCGCCTGATTGAATATGTCCCCGGAAAACGGGTGCCTCTCCGCGGCATTCAAATTCCGGACTGGCAGGAGGTCTTGAGGATGGCTGTCTATGCCCAGCAAGCAACCCGCATCGGATTTCTTGGCATTGATATCGCGATTGACCGAGATAAAGGCCCAGTCATCTTAGAGCTTAACGTCCGGCCGGGACTGGCTATCCAAATCGCCAACCAATCACCCCTTAAAGACCGACTTCAAAGGATTAAAGGACTGAAGATTAAAACCATCAGCAAGGGAGTGAAAATCGCCCAAGATCTTTTCGGCGGAGAAATTGAAGAAGAACTGGAAGGAATCTCGGGAAGAAGGGTCATCGGCATCAACGAACCGATTGAAATTCTTGACGCAAACAGAAACCGGCACCTGACAATGGCTAAAATTGACACTGGCGCCTACCGGAGCACCGTTTGTAAAAACTTAGCTGAAAAATTGGGACTGAATAAAGTTATCAGTCGTAAAAAAGTCAAGGGCGCTCTGGGCGCGGAAGAAAGGCCGATTATCAACCTCTCGTTTGTTATGGACAAGCGCCTGGTCTCCACCGAGACCTTTATCGCCGACCGCTCGGAAATGAAATATGATATCATTGTCGGCCGGAAAGACCTGAAAAGGTTTTTAGTTGACCCGGCTAAAAATGTCTTTATGAAAAAGCCGAAAATTCTTTAGAACATGTTAATTAAAGACCTTTCCACCCTCAAAGAATATTTCTCCCGGCTCAAAACACCAATCTTCGGAGCGGGGGTTTACGCTTTCAACCGGCTCGGCTTGGAAAACATTTATTCCGACTACCGCATTCTCGCTCTAAGGCACAGCTTGGATACCAAATTAATAGAAAAAGATATTGATGTTCTGTCCTTGGAAAAAGGCATGGGGACCACGCACATCAACGAACCCAGAAACGCCACCACCGTCTTAAATCATCCTAAGATAAAATCATATCTTAAAAATTTTAATGGCCCGGCGATTGTCGTCTATAAGCCATCGGAAAAAATGGAGCAAATCTGCCAGAAAAACAATTGGCGGTTATTAAATAATCCGACTTCTTTTGGCAAAGACCTATTGGAAAATAAAGTCAAGTTCAGGAAAATTTTGGAGAACTTGGGCGCGGCCGTCCCGCCGGGAAAAATCGCCCCGACTAAAGAACTCCGCTATGGCCACCTGATAAATAAATATAGCCTGCCGTTTGTCATCCAGCATCCAAGCCGGGGCGGCGGCAAAGGAACTTTTTTTATCAATAATAAGAAGGATTTTGACAAAGCTGTAGAAAATTTATCTCAAGAGTGGAATGAGGGAAACATAAAGAAAGTCATCCCGCCAAAAGAAGTCGTTGTCGCCCAATTCATCCCGGGGCCGTCGCCCAGCGTCACCGCCTGCGTGACAAAAGACGGCATTCTTTCAACCAACCTCCAATATCAGATGGTCAGTATCCCGGAATTATACAGTCCAGAAAAGGGCTCCGGCCTCTTTTGCGGTCACGACTGGACCGCTTCGCGGCTTCCCGAGCAAGTTAACCAGCAGGCCTACGAATATGTGGAAAAAATCGGTCAATATTTTAAGCAATTAGGGTATAAAGGGATTTTCGGCTTGGACTTCGTTTTAGACAAAAAGAAACAAAAACTCTATATTGTTGAGTGTAACCCTCGTTTTCTCGGCTCTTTTCCGATTATCAACATGGCGCAGATACTCAACCAAGAACCGCCTCTTTTTGCCTTTCATGTTCTTGAATTTTTACAAAGAAACGATTATCAAATAGATATTAACTCAATTAACGCTCTGGCCAGAAAAGAAAAATGGGGCGCCCAGATGGTTTTACATAACCTAACAACCAAATGGGCCAGAAACCACAGACAATTAAAAGCCGGTATCTATCGGTTGTCCGGCAATAAACTGAAATATCTCCGGCCGGGTTACGACCTAAAACACCTAAAAAAGAAAGAAGAGTTTCTTTTAGCTGACGGCGTGCCGTTTAAAAAATCTCACTTCAGTCCTAATCGCCGGCTGTGCCGGATATTGACCCTTCATCAGTGCCTAGACGAAACCTTTAAGTCCCTTAATCCCTGGGCAAAACAAGTCGCCCAAGCCGTCTATCGGGCGTTTGAAATCAAGCCCATCAGGTTTTTCCGGCTGAAAAGATTCTTTTTCCCGAGCCATCTGGTTAAAGGATAATCATTTCTCAATTTTGATAAACTTTCTTTTGCCGACTTGAATGGTCATCCTGTTTTTGAGAGTAATCTCTTCCTGCCAATCTTTAACAACTTCGTCGTCTATCTTCACCCCGCCCTGCTCTATCAGGCGCCGGGCTTCGCTTTTACTGGGCGATAGTTTTATCTCAATTAGCAAATCAACCAATTTCATTTTTTCTTTTTTAGCCCGATAGACCGGCATCTCAGTCGGTTTGGCTTTGTCTTTAAAAACTTGATTAAACTCTTTTTCGGCTTGGTCGGCCTGTTTGGCGCCATGGTGGATTTTGACCAGCTCCCTGGCCAGCCGGGCTTTGGCGTCTCGGGGATTAAGTTTGCCCTCTTTTATTTTCTTTTCCGTTCCGTCTATTTCTTCTGTTGAGATA
>PFWG01000003.1 GCA_002791035.1 Candidatus Portnoybacteria bacterium CG_4_9_14_3_um_filter_43_11
TATAAAAAGAAAGCTCAAAAATAAAGTGAAAATGGGGATAAGGCCACCGACGACCGGAGCAATTCTTGAAATTTCTTTTAATTGAATGGATTTATAAAACAAAAGACTGGCCAAAACAAACAGGGCGCCGGAAAGCAAACCGATTAATATCTGAAAAGGAGGAATCATTTTAAAGCCAAAAGGAATAAAGACCAAAACAAGAATTTGTAAAGTCCCGGCGTAGAAAGCGTAGACGACCGGTTTTAAGGGCGTTTTGGAAACAAAAAATTTGTCCAAAGTAAAAACCAGAGCGAAAAGAAATTGGGCGATGATGGCAACTATAATCCAATTCATAAATTTCAAGGCGCGAACAACTGGTTCTCCTTACAAATTCGGGCGTAAATTTTGGCGCTTGGCCTGATTTTTCTTGCCATTGTCTGATAGTCAACTTCAATCAGGCCAAACCTCGGCCAAAAACCCTTATCCCATTCAAAGTTATCCAACAACGACCAATGGAAATATCCCCTGACGTCAATTTTTTCTTGAATTGCCCGCCAAATCCAAGTGAGATGCTCTTTGATAAACTTTTCTCTTTTAGCATCGTCTTTGTCGGCCAAACCGTTCTCGGTGATATAGATCGGCTTATTGTATTTTTTCAAATCTTTCAGAACACGATAAATTCCCTCGGGATAAATTTCCCAGCCCAAATCGGAAAATTCTTCATTGCTATTGTGATTAAATTTGAAGCCCTTGATGCGATTATGGAAATAGTAGTTCAAGCCGATAAAATCCTGGCTGTTTTTTATTCTCTCTAAAAAATATTGGTTATGGAAGTAATTCGCCGGGTATTTCAATAAAAGATTACCTTCAAAAAAAGTTTGATTTTTAGCGACGCCAACCTGACAATCCAGGTCAACTAAACGCAAAGCGCGATAAGCCAGCTGGTGGGCTTTGACTAAGTTTTTTAAAACTTTAAGATACTTGGCGGCGCTTTTCTTCTGAGGCGGCCAAACGTCCCTTAAGTATGAATTTAAAGCATAAACATTCGGCTCGTTTATTGTAATCCAGAATTTAACTTCGTTGAAAAGATTTTCGGCGATAATTTTAACATAACGGTCAAAATAATATGGCGCTTTAGGGTTGAGCCAACCGCCTTTTTTTGCCAGCCAAGTCGGCAAAGTGAAATGCCAGAGAGTGACGAACGGCTCAAGTCCTCTCTGGCGAAGCGCCCTTATAACTTGACGGTAATGCTCAATTTCATTTTGGTTGATTTTTCCTTCTTTTGGCTCAATCCGGCTCCATTCAATGGAAAAGTGATGGGCGTTGTGGCCAAGCGATTTGGCTAAATCAAAATCCTGTTCAAAACGATGGTAGTGGTCGCAGGCGCGGCCGGCATCTCCTTTTTTCCACTCGCTCCAATCATTAACATTGCCGCCTTCAACTTGATGACTGCTTGTCGCCGCTCCCCACAAAAAATTGTTTGGAAATTTCATTTCTGACATTGGGAACAGTAGAAAGTGGAACGGGTATTCATTTTTAGCCGTTTTACTTTCCCTCCGCAATTATTCGAACAGGGCTCCCCCTCTTTTTGGTAAACCTTAGCCACCGACAGAAAACTGCCTTTTTTGCCCCGGGCGTCCAAATAGTCGTTGGCGGAAGAACCCTTCATTTTTATCGCCAATCTTAAAACATTCTTTATCGCCCGATAAATTTTCGCCATCTCTTCTGGTTTAAGCGTTTCAACTTTTCTCGTCGGCAAAACCCGGGCTTGAAAAAGAATTTCGCCGGCGTAGATATTGCCGATGCCGGCAATAAAGGTTTGATCCATCAATAAGGTCTTTATTTTTGACTTTTTCTTTTTACTCAATAACTCCCTAAATAATTTCGGGGTAAACTCTTTTGCCAGCGGTTCCGGGCCTAATTTTTCTTTTTTAATCAAATCTTTGAGCCCCTTTTCATCAACTGCCTTGACATAGCCGAATTGACGCAAGTCGTTGTGCGTCAGACGAGTTCCGTCGGAAAAATAGTAAACCAGATGCGTATGCTTGCCGATTTCTCCGTTGTAAATCAATTGGCCGCTCATCTTAAGATGAATAACCAAAAAATTACCGCCGGACAGCCCGATGATAAAAAGTTTTCCCCGCCGTTCAATATTTTTTATTTCGCTTCCCTCAACCGCTTTTTTAAACTTCCTTAGAGGATATTTGACCATCTTTGGCAGTCGAATTTCAACTCCTTTTATCGTCTTCCCCCTAATGAGTCGGTTAAGCTGGGATTTGATTATTTCTATCTCGGGTAATTCCGGCATATTACTTAAAAATCTTTTTTAACCACTCCTTGATGCTTGTTTTCCATCTAATTTCTCCGATATCTTTAATCTCTTTTTCAATATATTTTTCAGCGATGGCAAGATTATCTTTTAAGTTACTCTTGATTCTTTTTTCTTCTCTGGTTAAATCCCGTTTTGATTTAACTTTATTTAATAGTTTTATCTCTTCTTCGGCTTCTTCTTTTAGGGCGTCGAAAGCACGATGGAGCGCTTCTTCCGCTTCTTTGGTTTCTTTTTTTAATCTCTTGGCGAAAACCCTAATCTTCCACCAGGAATAAAGAAAAATCAGCGCTAAGAGAGCCAACGAAGCCAGCAAACTGATAGCTACGGTTAAATGTTCAACAATCACTTCGCCTACCCGAAGAAAAATCGGTTGTTGGGCTGAAATGGTTATTTTTTCGGACGGCAAGCTTTGAGCGCCTCGCTTATCCACCGCCTGGACCCAGACCTTGTAAATATCTCCTTCAATTGGCCGGTCATAAGTGTAAGACCACCGTCCGTCTTGGCTGCTTTCGACGGCCTGACCGCTGGCTTCTTCGCCTCGCCGTTGAACATAAACTAAAACAGTTGCTTCCGGCAAGGAGGTTCCTTTTAAAGTAAGGATGTCGCCAGGCAATAAACTCTGAGGATATTCAGTAATGATTGGTAGTTCAATCGGCAAAATATTAATCGTGGTCATAGCCAAGGTATTATTACCGGCCTGGTCAACCGCTTTAACGATAATATTATATCTACCCGGTAATGAAAGACGCATCCGATAAGGATTGTGTTTGACATCTGATAAATTTAAACGGGCAACTTCCTGTTCTCCCGTAATTACTTCGTAGAAAGACAGACCAGAGAAATCATCAGTCGTTTCAAAACGCAAGGTTGGTTGAGGATTATCTGTTTCAGTCCCTTCTTCAACTATAACTTCAAAAGGATGGGGCGGTTGAGTATCTATTTGAATTTTGAAATGAGTAATTGGACTCCAGCCAACATTATTTTTCAATTTAAGATGTAAATAATATGCGCCGTCCGCCAAATTTTCGTAGGTTTTAGAATTAAACAGGCCGTCAGAATTAGATCCGGGATTAGAATCTGGTTTGTCAGTTAGCATAATACTGACTCCGGTAATATCATTGGTCAAATCCCATTTGAATTCCGGGTTATTACTGTTAATCCAGTTATCAGGCCTTAATTCAATTACCGAAGTGATGGTTGGGGCTGGCGGCGCGCTAATCCTTGTTGGTTCAGCTGTCGGGACTGTGGTCGGAGTTGGCGCCGGCGGAGTGACGACTCCCACCTGAAGAGTATAACTGCCGTTGCCCAAACTACCCAAGATATTAGTCCCCTGTCCGTCATTGGCTAAAACTGCTCCACTGGAAAAACTGATTGCGGCGGCGCCGTTGATTTTTGCCTTAAAAGTGATGGTGATGATTTGGCCGGCAGCGCCGGTATAACCCGGATTAGGCGCGCCCCCGCCAAATTCAACTGTGCCGTTTGAATTGGAAAAAATTGGTTCAGTCGTCCATAAACTAAAAATAGAGCCGGATTTGGAAAGAGAAACTACTTCTAATTTATCGGAGGAATAAACCAGCGTTCCTTCCGCCGCGTTGATTGCCATTCCCCCAGTATTAACTTTAACTGTTATTGAAAAGGTATTGCCAACGGTATAAACGCCGGTAGAGGGCGACAAATACAAAGAAGCGTTGGCCGCTTTAATGGGCGAAATCGGCCAAAAACTGGATAAAAGAATTATTAGTAATAATACTATTACCCTCCTCATTTTGTTATTTCCTCCATTTAATTAACCTAAAGATTATTCCTAACCCGATTAAAAACAATAATATCCAAATAACATCTTGCCATTTTGGCTTAAATACCGGCATAATAGTCGCCATTCTTTCGTTGCCGGCCTTGTCAACCGCCTTAACCTTAATCAAGCTCCTTAGATTTTGATCATTTAATAAATAAGGGCTATTTCCCTTTTGCCATTTTTCTATTTTAAAAATTCTTTCAAATAAATTCAATTCAGCCACTTCATAGTAATCAAGGCCGGTTTGCTTATCAGTCGTTGAAAAAGTAATAAAGTATTTCCCTTCAAAAATTAATGATTCTTGGTAGATTTTTATTTCAAATGGTTCGGGCAAAATACTATCTTGAGTCAGCTCGTCCGCCCACTGGTCTTTAAATTGGTAAGGTATCTCGTCTAAGATATTAAAAGCCGCCCCGCTTGTTTTTAACTCCGCTTTAGTCCCCAAGCCATCGTTTAGTAATACCTCCGAGGTGTCTGAAAAACCGATTTTGCCTTGGCCGGAGATTGCTTGTCTGACTTGGAAGATAATTCTCCCCAATAAATTACTCTCGCCGGGATCGCCGGGCATTACCCCGCAAAAACCCCCGGGAATTCCTCCGATAAAAGAAATTTGCCCTAAATCCTGTTCAATAACCGGCTCTTTTA
>PFWG01000049.1:0-3238 GCA_002791035.1 Candidatus Portnoybacteria bacterium CG_4_9_14_3_um_filter_43_11
ATGGTATGGCCAATAAAATGACAGATCCTGATACAGGATTGTTAGTTGGTCCTGGCAATGGTGAATGGAAACCAGCGGTTGATTATGCAAAAAGCAAGGCAACCGAAGCGGCTAATTTGGGCTATAAGATATTCACAGTGGGCTTGGGCTCTAATTCTGATATTAACGAAATAATGCTCCGAAACATTGCCAGTACCACGGGCGCCACTTATCATCACGCGCCCAATGGCAATGATTTATCCGATATCTATGATGATATCGCTTATGAAATGTGCCAATACGGCTCTATTTCGGGGTGCAAATTTAATGATTTGAACGGAAATGGAACAGTTGACCCGGAGGATTTAGGTTTGGAAAATTGGGAAATAGTTTTGTCCGGCGACGCTTCTGACAGCCAATTAACTGATTCTGACGGCTGTTATACTTTCGCCGGGTTATTGGAAGGAAATTATACCGTTTCTGAAACCCCGCAATCCGGCTGGACTCAAACCTATCCCGCAGATGGTTTTTACGAAATTTCTTTAGCCGAAGGGGAAGACGCAGCCGATATTGATTTTAGCAATTATCTGCCGGTTTGCGGCAATGATATTTTAGACGAGGGCGAAGAGTGCGATGGCGGTGAAAATTGTTCTGATACTTGCCAAATAGAAACATCGGAACCGTTTTGCGGCAATGGCCAAATTGAACAAGGTGAAGTCTGCGATGACGGAAATATCGAAGATGGCGATGGCTGTTCGTCAGTTTGCCAGCTTGAATTAAGCGAATACGCCTGCAGTAACGGAATTGACGATGACGGGGACGGATTAATTGATTATCCGGATGACCCGGGCTGTGAAAGTGGACAGGATGAAGATGAGACAAACGAGGTAATTGGCATCCAGCCGGGTGATATTGTCATAAATGAGATAATGCAACATCCCACCAAAGCGCCATGGAGCAAGGGGGAATGGTTTGAAGTATATAATACCACCGGAGCTGATATTGATTTATTAAATTGTTCCATCTCTGATATTGGCGGCAATTTTCATGTTATCCATGATTCTTTAACGGTGTTGAGCCATGACTACGCTGTTTTGGGGGTAAATAATGATTTAGGCCTAAATGGTGGAGTGAATGTTGATTATGTTTATTCGCTTTTTATTTTAGGTGATAACGATGACGAAATTATTTTAACCTGTGATAGCGTAGAAATTGACCGGGTAGAATATGACGGCGGGCCGAATTTTCCGAATCCAACCGGCGCGTCAATGATTTTGGCTAATCCTTTGTTAGACAATGATATCGGCGCTAACTGGTGCGAATCAAGTTCTGCTTATGGATTAGGGGATTTGGGAACGCCCGGAGCGCTCAATGATCCTTGCGCGGGATTATGCGAATTGTCTCTCAGCGGATATAAATTTGATGAGTCAAATAACGGTTTGGTTGACTGGGAGATTCAGCTGAAGAATGATTCCGGTTCGGTCTTGGCGACAACCACCACGGATATTAACGGGCAGTATTCATTCAACGGCCTGTGCGCCGGCGGTAATTATAGAGTGGAAGAAGTATTGCAGAGCGGCTGGTCAAAAATTTCGCCTGATTCTTACTGGGAATTTATTTTAGGAAGTTCAACCACGACCATTGATTTTATCAACCAGCAAACGCCGGAACCAATCATAACCGGCAGTATTTCCGGCTATAAATATAAAGATGCTGATAATATGGCTTCTACGACCGGCGATTGGGTTGGACTGGAAAATTGGACTATAAATTTGTTTGTCGCTTCCACGACCGCGCCGATTAGCGCGACTAGCACTGATAATACCGGATTCTTTGAGTTTAATAATTTATCTTTGGGTGATTACGCTTTAACGGAAGATTTGCCGGCAGATTGGTCGCAACTGTTGGCGCCTGCGGTTATTTCTTTATCAACCGGCGCGCCGACTTCAACTGACAATAATTTTGTTAACTACTATAACGAACCGGAGCCGGAGCCGGAACCCGTATTAACTGGCGGTGGCGGCGGAGGCATTGTTTATCTGGATATCTTCAATGAAAATAATGGCGCCGTTGACGATACGGAAGCGGCAGTCAGCTGGTTTACCAATAAAGCGGCTAATTCGCGGATAATTTATGACACGGTTTCTCATCCGGACTCGGCCTTGACTTCTTTGCCTAATTTTGGTTATGCCTATTCAACGGCTCAAGATAATAACTTACTGACTTATCGCGAGTTTGTTATCGGCGATTTATCGGCCTGCGCCGCTTATTATTGGCGAGCCATATCATCGGACGGTTCAACAACTGTTTTTGGCCGGGAATTGTCATTCAAAACCATTGGTTGTTCAATTGCGGGAGAAGAACCGGGTCTAGGCCAGGCAGGCGGCGAGCCGGGCGGAGGAACTGAAGGCGCGGCTGGAGGCGCGGCTGGAGGGACTGGAAGCGCCGGGCCGACCGAAGAGGTTGTTGTTGAGGAACCTGTTGGAGAGGAGGAACCCGTAGAAGAGCCGATTGTTGTGGAGCAACCTCAACCAGAGAAAGCCCCCAGCTTGTTGGCCAGCATTTTAGCCGCCTTGAATCCTTTCCAAATAGGCGGTCTTTGTTGGCTGTTGGTTCTCGCCATTACAGTTCTGGTTATTCTTTATCTCTTATTGCGCGGGAAAAAAGAGAAGAAAGAAAATCAGCGGGACTTATGGGCTCAGTGGGATTTATGGGCGATGATTATTGCTTTGATTATTTTGGCTTTTATCTTAGAATGCTATTATCTCTTTATTCCTTTCTTGATTATTATCGGTTATCTGCTTTACCAGATATTCTTAAAAAAAGAACCGGAGGAAACGGTTTAAGATTGACACTGATTAATCGGCATGATAGCATCGTATTGGCGTTAAATATGTATAAATACAGATTTTTACCGGCCTTATTTGCGGTTCTATGTACTAATAAGGATAAGGAGGGTAAATTGAGGGTAAACTTTTGTGTTACCGAAAAGCCAGATTTAACGGGCCTTTTCAGCCCATCAGATCCGGCTTTTTTATTTTCAAAATTGGAAAACCATGATAAAGGTCGAAGGTGGCTTTCGTTAGTCCTGCAATGGGCAGGACCCCATGGAGGGTTAAGGCAAGCCACTTAAAAATTATTAGATGAAAGGAAATTAAAATGAAAAAAATAGTAATTAGTTTATCGGTTATAACGGCTGTCGCGGCCATTGTGATTGGCGCGACCACCGCTTACTTCAGTGACACTGAAACTTCCGTCG
>PFWG01000049.1:3260-4613 GCA_002791035.1 Candidatus Portnoybacteria bacterium CG_4_9_14_3_um_filter_43_11
GATTGACATTGCGATTGATGCACAGAATCCGTGGACAAGAAATTATAGCATCAGCGACCTGAAACCGGGCGAAACAGGTTATATCAACTTTGACATCACAAATGTTGGACAAAATCCAGTTAATGTTTCCAAGAATTTAAGTAATTGGAATGAGAGCACTGGTTTAATAGGGTATGCATGTCCTGCCGGCGGCGGTCATGGATATAATGGAGGGAATGTTTCCTCAGAGCCCGAATGTGTAAAAGCGCAAGATAATGGTTCAGATTTAAACAATGTTCAATCTCAAATTATTTATGATTTGAGCGTGAAGGTTTATGGAAGCGCCGGAGAGACAAATCTGATTTGGTGGCAAGATATTTACACTGATGCTGAAGGACAAAGTTTAACTAATGTTTATGGACAAGAACAATATGTTGACCTTGGTATGATTCCGGTTGGCGGGCATATGTTGGTTAAACAAAGCTATCATTTTGACTATAATGCTGGCAATGAATATCAGGGCGACGAGTTGTCGTTTAATATAACCGTCAAAGGCGAGCAATTACCGCAAGGCGATGATGGATTAGCATCCGTTGTATTGGAAAATAAAGCTGGTGCGCCAAATTGGGATATACTTCAATTTGATTCCATAAAAGGAACATTGAATTATCAGACATCTGGCGATACGTTTAACTATAATTTTAGCGCCACAGTTAATACTAATGCTATAAATTATACGTTATTGTATGTAGGAACGACTGGAGATTATCCAGCTCCTGGAAGCAAAGTTATAGGTTCTGGCTTGGCGTCCGGAAGCGTTGTTACTCTTAGCGGAAGTCCGGAATTGTTAGGCGATATTGTTAATGGAAAAGTTTGGTTAGTTCCGTCATCGACTTATGACGCAGGTACACATCTATTTACTGGTTGGGATCATGCAAACAATTTGTATGAGACTGGCTTAGTAAATTATGACGACACCAATAATTAAGCTTTAGGTTGAAGCTTTTTTCCCAGCCCTTCAGTTGAAGGGCTGGGGGTTAAGGTTTTAATTTAAGGATGAAATTAACTTTATGAAAAAAATAGTTATCAGCTTGTGTACTATTGCCGCCGTAGCTGTGATTGTTGTTGGCGCCACTCGTTCCTATTTTTCCGACACGGAAACAAGCACTAATAATATCATTCAAACGGGTACCGTTGATATTGATATTGACGGGCAAAATCCCTGGACCGGCAAATTTAACTGGGAAAATGTCAAACCCGGCGACACCAAAGAGATAACTTTTGTCATACGCAATGTCGGCGCTTATCCGGTTAAGCTTTGGAAAATTATTAAAAATTTGACCACCGAGGAAAATGAAATTATTGAACCGGAAC
>PFWG01000014.1 GCA_002791035.1 Candidatus Portnoybacteria bacterium CG_4_9_14_3_um_filter_43_11
AATTAATCTGCCGATTTATTACGCTGTTTTTTTCAACCAGACCGAGAGTAAGGCCCTGTCCGACAAAAGCGTTCGGCAAGCTCTCGTCTACGCCTTAAATAAACAGCAGGTAGTCAATGATGTCTTGAAAGAAGAAGGAGCGGTTGTTGATTCACCCTTTCTCCCCGGCTGGTTTGGCTACAGCGAAGATATCAAAAGATATGAATATGAACCGGAGAAAACCAAACAGATTTTAGGAGATAATAACTGGACCGACGCCGACGGAGACGGCATTTTAGAAAAGAAAATTGGCGACGAGGAGGTCAAACTGGAAATCAATCTTTTGACGAGCAACTGGCCGGAATTAGCCAAGGCGGCCGAGATAATCAAAAGCCAGTGGGAGCAAATCGGCGCCAAGGTCAACCTGACAACAGCCGACTCAAACGTCATCCAGCAGGAATACATCCGTCCCAGACAGTATCAGGCGCTTCTGTTTGGCGAGGTCTTAAACGCCGACCCGGACCCGTTTGCTTTTTGGCACTCATCGCAAAAAAAAGACCCGGGCCTGAATTTATCTCTTTACCAGAACAAGGATGTTGATAAACTGCTTGAAGACGCCAGACAGACCACTGATGAACAAATCAGAGCCGCCAAATATGCCGAATTTCAAAAAATCATCACCGATGAATTGCCGGCGATTTTCCTCTATAGTTCAACCTACCTTTATCCGGTTGACGAATCAATTAAAGGAATTGATATTGAACGGCTGCCTATCCATTCGCAAAGATTTTCCCAGATTGAGGACTGGTTTATTAAAACAAAAAGGGTTTGGAAATAGTCATGATTACCGCGCTTAAAAGCATCAAACCAAATATCCGCCGCCTAAAAGAAATGACAGATATCGTCTACGACCGGGAGTGGCTCAAAAAAGCCGATCCCGAGACCGAACTGTATTATGTTTGGCGGGATATCGCTGAAAACGACCAAGACCGAAAAAAAATAGCCCGGCTGGGCCTACGCTATGATATTACACAGTTTGCTCCCTTAACCTTAGGGATAGAATTCAATAAAACTTTTGGCCATACTCATTCCCCTGTCCCCGGCAGCGGCTTATCCTACACGGAAATTTATGAGGTTTTAGAAGGCGAAGTTTGTTTTCTCTTTCAAAAATTCAATCGGGAGAAATCCCAACAGGACAAGATTGAAGACATCTTTGCCGTCCGTTGTTTGGCTGGAGATAAATATATTATCCCACCCGGCTATGCCCATATCAGCGTTAATCCAACCGAGAAAAAAACTGTCCTGGCCAATTGGCTGGCTGTCGCCAGTCAGCAGGACTATCAGGAAATCAAAGAAATGAAGGGCGCCGGCTATTACGCCATTAAGCCCGCTTCGCAGCGAGGCGAGCCCCAACGGGGCAAGTCGGAAAATGGCCTTAATATTAATTGGATTAAAAACCAAAACTATTCCGCTGTTCCCAAATTAAGATTCGTCCAGCCAAACAATCTTTCCCAATTTGGCATTTCTCAAGACCAACCGATGTATCATCTGGTCAATAGTTTGGAAAAACTGGATTTTTTGAAAAACCCCCAGAATTATTTATGGAACTAAAGGGTTTTAACCCCTCGCAAACAAAGGGCGAGTGGTGAAATTGGCAGACACGTACGGTTCAGGGCCGTATGGCAGCAATGCCTTGCGGGTTCAAATCCCGCCTCGCCCACACAATTTTGTCCCGCTTGAAGCGGGACAAAAACTAATGACGCAAAAACTAAATATATGATAAAAACAACCGAAGAAAAAATGTCCAACCTCCGCATTATCGCGCTGGGAGGGCTGGAAGAAGTTGGCCGAAATATGACCGTCTTTGAATATAAAGACGATATTATTATCGTTGATATGGGCTTACAGTTTCCGGAAGAAGATATGCCGGGAATTGACTACATCATCCCGAATACGGCCTATCTCAAAGACAAAAAAGATAGAATTAGAGGGATTATTATCACTCACGGACACTACGACCATATTGGGGCTATCCCCCATTCAATGGGACGGCTGGGCAATCCGCCCATTTACGCCACTCCTCTGACGGCCGGGATTATTAAAAAAAGACAGGAGGATTTTCCTCAAGCGCCGCGACTGAATATCCATGAAATCAAAGAAACCGATAAAATTGATTTGGGTTGTTTTAAGATTGAATTCTTCCATGTCAACCATAATATTCCGGACGGCGTCGGAATAGTCATTGATACGCCTGTCGGACGGTTGGTCCATACCGGTGATTTTAAGTTTGACCATACTCCCGTTGGCGATAAGCCGATTGACATTTCCCGCTTGAAGGAAATCAGTCAGCCAGGCGTTAAGGTTTTGATGTCGGACAGCACCAGCGCCGAAAAGCCCGGTCACTCTATTTCTGAAAAAGAAATCCAGGATAATCTGGAAATAATTTTCAAGGAAGCCCCCGGACGGATTATTATCGCCACCTTTGCTTCTTTAATTAGCCGCGTCCAGGAAGTCCTCAATTTGGCCGAAAAATATGACCGCAAGGTTGCCATTGACGGCTACAGCATGAAAACCAATGTTGAAATCGCTAAAAAACTTGGCTATCTTAAATCGCAAAAAGGCACAATTATCAGAGTTAACCGCGCCAATGACTATCCGAATAAAAAAATTGTCATCCTTTGCACCGGCGCCCAGGGCGAGGACAACGCCGTTTTGATGAGAATCGTCAATCAGGAACACCGACATATTAAAATACAGAAGGGCGACGCTATTATTTTCTCTTCCTCGGTCGTCCCGGGCAACGAAAGAACCGTTCAAAGCCTCAAAGACGTCCTTTGGCGGCAAGGCGGCCGGGTCTACCACTACCAAATGATGGATATTCACGCTGGCGGACATGGGCAAGAGGAAGACCTTAGGGCAATGCTCGAATTGATTAAACCTAAATTCTTTATCCCTATCCACGGCAGTTATTATATGTTAAAGTTACACGGGGAAATCGCCGAAGCAGTCGGCATTCCGTCCAAAAATATTATTATCGGCAGGAACGGTAAAGTCATTCTACTGGGACAAAAATCAATCAAAATTTCCGAGGAAAGGGTGCCAAACAATTATGTTATGGTTGACGGGCTTGGCGTCGGCGATGTCGGCCAAGTTGTCTTGCGCGACCGGCAAACTATGGCTCAAGACGGCATGTTTGTCATCATCGCCGTCATCAACAGCAAGACCGGTCGGGTCTACGGAGAGCCAGATATTATTTCCCGCGGATTTGTTTATCTGAGAGAATCCAAAGACCTCCTTGACCAAGTTAGAAGAAAAATCAAAGAAATTGTCAGTCATACCGCCACCTCCGAGCATACCGTCAACTGGGTTTATGTCAAAGAAAATATCCGTGACAAAATTGGCCAATTCTTATATACTAAAACTCAAAGAAGACCAATGGTTTTACCGGTCATAATTGAGATATAGCAACATTAAAAATTGGATATCTGCCCGTCCGATCTGTCTGATTAGGCGGATTACGGGCAGAATTGACGGAGGAAAAGGTCGATTTACGACAGGACTAAGAAAGGAATATGTATGGATAATCAGCCAGAAAACCGGTCTCAACAGCCAACCAGCGGCCCTCAATTCGGAACAGAACAACAAAAAACAGCGGGAAAAGTAATCAAGGAATGGTTCAATAGATATGG
Organism: Candidatus Portnoybacteria bacterium CG_4_9_14_3_um_filter_43_11; assembly: GCA_002791035.1. GTDB lineage: Bacteria > Patescibacteriota > Minisyncoccia > Portnoybacterales > UBA2143 > UM-FILTER-43-11-A. Next base: position 3,669 of record PFWG01000014.1, read on the forward strand.
CAGTTCGGTAATATTGCCGATTATTGCCCTTTTGATCTTAGCCGGCGGCATCTATTTTTATGCCAGTCAGAGAGGACAACAGGAAGCCCTGCCGCTGGAAGAAAATCCCGCCGGAGAACTTTCTCTTAATTCTTTGGGCGAACCCGTCATCACAGAACAGCCGTTCGCTGCCGAACAGTCCTCTCAGGAGACAGGAAACAATTTAATTGCCGGAGAAATTATTCCGGAATCAAGAAGCGAGGGTGACCAAATTGTGGTAAAAGCCGTTGAAGGAGACGGCGTTACCAATCTGGCTCGCCGGGCGCTACAGGACTATCTTCGGGAAAGCCCTCAGGATTTAAGCAATGAACACAAGGTATATATAGAGGATTATCTTAAAGATAAAGTCGGTTCAAGGCCGTTAGAAGTCGGCGAAGAAATCGGTTTTTCAAATGATCTTATCAGAGAAGCCGTTGAGGCCTCATTGCAGCTTGACCAAAATAGCTTGGAATCTTTGGAAAAATACAGCGTTTTGGTTGCTTGGCAGTGAAATAATTGTTAGCGAGATAGTTAGTTCTTTATTTAGTCCTTGAAGATACAAAAGCCCCCCGATGGGGGGCTTTTGTATCTTAAGAACATTACTGCCTGTTAATGAATTAACAAACAGCAGTGTGGGAATCCTTATGGGCATAAAGCCCGCTTCGGAAGGAGGGAACCGAAGCCCCCGAAAGGTCAGAATTCCCACACTGCTACTTGTTAAACTTGCCAGTATTATATCATACCTAAAGAAATTGTCAAGGTTTCTGGTAATGTAT
>PFWG01000044.1:0-386 GCA_002791035.1 Candidatus Portnoybacteria bacterium CG_4_9_14_3_um_filter_43_11
GTTCTGCGCCTCTGGCCTTAATCCAGTAGATGTTTCTGTCCCTTCTGGTCTCGAGAGATAACTCCAACTTGGCATAGTATGTGTGGCCTATTAGCTTTGAATAGTATCGGTTAATTTCGGATTCTATATCCCCAAGCATATCTGAAACTAGACTCTTTTGCTCGGCTGAAGCCGCCTGCTTAATGTCTTCCAGCCCTCTTGCAAGTTTTTCGAGTTTTCCATGTTTGTCGGTTAACTCTCTTAAGAAGGATTCAAGTTCAGGGAACTCCTGCTCAAGTCTTAGCACCTCTGCCTCTTGCGTCAGGTAGGTATGGATATCTTCAAGTCGCATGATCGCTTTATTCAATTGTTCTAACGACGAAGTTACAGTATCAAAACTAGCAATT
>PFWG01000044.1:400-4417 GCA_002791035.1 Candidatus Portnoybacteria bacterium CG_4_9_14_3_um_filter_43_11
TTATCCGGTCCGACTGACGGAATTTTCAGGTTGTCAACAACGGCCTGAAGATACAAACCGGTCCCGCCGACAAGAAAAGGAATTCTGCCTCTTCTTTGGATATCTTTGATGATTTTTACCGCCCTTCTTTTGTATTGGGCGAGAGTAAAGTCCTGGTCCGGCCGGACAATGTCTATCAGGTGGTGCGGGATGCCGGCCATTTCCTTAGGGGTGATTTTGGCCGAACCGATGTCCATCCCTTTATAAATCTGGCGGGAATCAGCCGAGACGATTTCGCCGTTGAATTTTTTTGCCAGCCGGACGGCCAAAGACGATTTGCCCGAGGCGGTCGGCCCGAGAATAACGATTAGTTTTTTATTGGCTTTATGAGCGGAGAGGAGATCCAAAATTATTTTTTTCCTTCTTTTCTTTTCACCGGCGGGGACATCATCTTTCATTTTGGCGGCGGCGGCGCCCGGCCGGGGGGAATAAGCGGCGGCATAGATTTGGAAAAATCCTATTTCTCCGGCCAGTTTAACGGTATTTTGGAACTGCCTTTTTGTTTCGGTCGGAAAACCGACGATAATATCAGTTGAGATTTTAACTCCGGGGATGTTTTTCCTGATTTTTTTTATTAGGTTTTTGTACTGGCCAACGATGTAGCCGCGGTTCATTTTTTTCAGGATTTGGTTGTTACCCGACTGAACCGGCAAATGTATTTCTCTTGATATTTTCTCGTTTTGGGCGATAGTTTTTATCAACTCGTCGGAAAAATCTTTGGGATGAGAAGTCATAAACTTTGTCTCAAAATTGCCTTCCAGACGGGAGATTTTTTCAAGAAGTTTGGGAAAGTCGGTTTTTCCCGACCGGTAACTGTTGACATTCTGGCCTAAAAGCGTAATTTCCCGGCCGCCATTTTTAACCAAGTTTTTTATTTCTCCGATAATTTCTTTAGCCGGCCGCGACTTTTCCTGGCCGCGGGTGTAGGGGACGGCGCAGTAGGAGCAGAAATTATTACAGCCGGTCATAATAGGGACAAGGACCTCTTTTTGAGAAGGGCATTTTGCTTTTTGGCTGATGTCGGCGATTGGCCAGATTTCATCAGCCAATTGTTCAAATCGCTTTTTGTCTTTAGACAGAATACAGCCAGTCAGGATAATTTTTGCCCGGTGGTTTTCCTGCCGGATGTTCTTTATTTTTGAATAAACCCGATTGACGGCCGATTGCCGGACGGAACAGACATTAATCACGGTTAAATCAGCCGTCTTGATATCTTTGGCCGGCCGGCATTTTTCTTTTTCCAATTTGGCGGCCAGTCGCTCGCTATCGCTCTTATTCATCTGACAGCCATAAGTGATAATATGATATTTCATAATCGGAGATATACTTTTGTATCCTATCAGATTTGTGATATAATTCAATTATGAACAAAATTCACTTATCGGTCATCATTCCCGCTTTCAATGAAGAAAAACGGCTGAGTCGAACATTGTTGGCGGTTGATAAATATTTGAGCGAGCAGAAGTACGGTTATGAAATTATTGTGGTTAATGACGGTTCAACCGATAACACGGCGGGAATCACCAAGAAGTTTTCCTATTTGATAAAAAACTTAAAATTGATTGACAATAAGAAAAATCACGGCAAGGGCTGGGTCGTCCGGCAGGGGATGCTTGAATCAGAAGGCGAAATCCGCCTTTTTATGGATGCCGATAACGCCACGACAATTGAGCATTTTGATAAAATGACTTCGTTTTTTAAAAAGGGTTACGCGGGGGTTATTGGCAGTCGCGACAAAAAAGACGTTAAGGGAGCCGAGCAGGCGGTGGCTCAATCGTTTTTCAAACGGCAATTGGGTAATTTCGGCAATTTATTGATTCAAATGATGGCGGTGCCGGGGATTTGGGACACCCAATGCGGTTTTAAGGCTTTTACCGGCAAAGCGGCGGAAAGTATTTTTAGTCGGGGGAAAATTGACCGCTGGGGATTTGACATTGAGGCGCTTTTTTTAGCCAGAAAACTGGGTTTGAAAATCGGGCTCATCCCGGCTGTCTGGGTCAATGACCCAGACAGCAAAGTCAATTTAAAGGGATACCTCAACACATTTAAAGAATTATTGGTTATCAGGTTAAATTCAATTAGAGGGAAGTATAAGTAATATTGTCATCCTTCGGCCTTGCCTCAGAATGACATTATTTTATGACAAAGAAACAGTTACCTTCAGAGCTTCGTTTAAACATTGTTTCGGGCGATTGGGTCATTATCGCCACCGGCCGGGCGCGCCGGCCGGAGACCTTTGCCGAAAATAAAAGAATAAAAGAGGCAGTTTCGCCGTCAAAATGTCCTTTTTGCCGGCCGGATATTTTAGACAAGTCCGTTTTGACTTTGAATAAACCCGATGGCAGTTGGTTTATTTCGTCAATACCCAACGACTTTCCGGCTCTTTGCCCAGAGGAAGGATTAAGCCGGAGAAAAGAAGGTCCATACGAGATAATGAACGGGTATGGCGAACACGAAGTGATTATCACCGCCGACCATGAGCGGCAGATGGCCCAGTTTTCCCAAGAGGAAATGGAATTGGTTGTTGAACTTTACCAAAAAAGATATTTGGATTTGACCAAAAAAGAGAACATTAAATACATTTCAATTTTCCATAATCACGGCAAAGAGGCCGGAGCGTCGGTGGCGCATCCTCACTCGCAGTTGATTGCCGTTCCTGTGCTTGACCCGCATGTGCGGAAAAGTTTGGACGGCGCCGAGGCCTATTACCGGAAACACAAGAAGTGCGCTTACTGCGAAATGCTCGCTTGGGATATTAAAGACGGCCGGCGAATAATTTATCAGAACGAAAAATTCGTCGTCTTGTGTCCCTTTGCTTCACAGGTTTCTTTTGAAGTCAGGATTTATCCCAAAAAGCATCAAGCGCGTTTTGGCGAGATGGCGCCAGACGAAAAAGCGCTATTCGCCGACGCTTTTCTCAAGGGATTAAGCAGTATTTACCGGAAGTTAAAAGACCCGGCCTATAATTTCTATATTCATACCGCGCCGGTTGACGGGCCGGCCGGCGAGAAATACAACAAGTATCATTGGCACCTCAATATTTTGCCCAAGACCGCCATAATGGCCGGATTTGAATTGGGAGCGGGGATAGAAATCTCCACCGTTGAACCGGAAAAAGCGGCGGAATTTTTAAGAAGCGAATAATATGATAAATTTTATTTTGTCCGGGCTGGCGTCTTTAATTATCAAGATAATTTCCTCCACTGGTTATTTTGGCGTCGCCATGCTAATGGCCTTGGAGAGCGCCGGTATTCTCATTCCCTCGGAAGTGATTATGCCGTTTTCCGGATTTTTAGTTTTTACCGGCGAGTTTAATTTTTGGCTGACGGTTCTTTGCGGGGCAGCCGGCAATTTACTCGGCTCCATGGCCGCCTACTGGATTGGGTACGCCGGCGGCCGGCCGCTGATTGAAAAATACGGCAAATATATTTTGATTTCCGGGCGCGATTTGAATCTGGCCGACAGCTGGTTTAAAAGATACGGTCAGGCGACGGTTTTTTTCTCCCGGCTCTTGCCGATTGTCCGGACTCTTATTTCCTTTCCAGCCGGCATCGCCAAAATGAATTTTAAAAAATTCTCGTTTTACACCGTTTTGGGCTCCTTGCCCTGGTCTTTGGCTTTGACCTATATCGGCCTGGCGCTGGGCGAAAACTGGCCGAGTTTGAAAATATATTTTGAAAAATTTGACATCGTTATCGCCGGATTGATTATTGCCGGAATTGTCTGGTGGGTCCGGCGTCATTTCAGTCAGCTAAAAATTAGCAACGGCTGACATATTTAAACTTTATGAACAATAAACCTTTGATTATCGCCAATTGGAAAATGAATCCCTCATCCCAAAAAGAAGTTAAGCGGCTTTGGGATTCAATCAAAGAGGGGATTAAAAAGAATAAAGAGGCGGAAATAATCGTTTGTCCTCCGTTTATCTGGCTGTCTTTCTTTAGCGGCGTGTTGGAGAAACTTGGGGCGCAGGACTGC
>PFWG01000035.1:0-943 GCA_002791035.1 Candidatus Portnoybacteria bacterium CG_4_9_14_3_um_filter_43_11
AGGCGCCGTAGCGGAAATTGATCTGCGCCCAGCCGGTCAGGCCCGGCCGGACGATATGGCGGATTTGGTAGTAGGGAGTTTCCTTTTCGCACTGCTGGACAAATTCAATTCTTTCCGGCCTGGGACCGATAAAGCTCATTTGGCCGATTAAGACATTTAATAATTGAGGGAGTTCGTCCAGGCGGGTTTTGCGCAGAAACTTGCCGATGCCGGTGATACGGGGGTCGTTAATCTTAGCGTAAATCGGTTTGCCGCCCGGTTCACTGCTGCCGTCTTTGGCGGTGGCATACATTGTCCGGAATTTATACAGGGTGAAAATCTGGCCGTCATGACCGATTCTTCTTTGTTTGATAAAAATCGGTCCGGGGCTGTTCGTTTTTACCGCCAAGATAACAAAAGGGTAGAAAACCAAGCTGACTATTCCAAAAACCAAGGCGCTGGTTAAATCCAGAACCCTCTTAATCACCTCGTAAAAATTTTTTTGGTTTTCGGTCAAATTTTCCAGAAACCAAACCTCGCCGATGCTTGAGACGGGAACCTTGCCCAAAACTCTTTCGTAAAAAGACGGCAGGTCGCTAAACCCTATTTTTAAGGGCAGGCACTGGTACAAACTTCGAACCAGTTTGGCGTCGTGATGCGGGTCAATGGCGGTGATAATCGTTTTAATGTTTTTCTGGGTAACCATCTCCAAAATGTCAAAAGGGGTCTTAATGTCTTCAACTCTGATTTGTTTGATTATCTGGTAGCCAAGTTGAGGATTTTCTTTGACAACTTTTTGGATCTGGTCAATCTCTTTGTTTTTACCGATAATTAGAACATTGTCTGTTAGCGTTGAAGAAGTCAGGAGATAATTATAGAGTTGCCGCCAACCGGAAAAAAGGACGGCTAAGATCGCTAAATCCAGGAAAAGGTTTGTTTTGGGGGTGATTCCGAAGTAAGGGAT
>PFWG01000035.1:961-4489 GCA_002791035.1 Candidatus Portnoybacteria bacterium CG_4_9_14_3_um_filter_43_11
TGCCAGCGCGAAGTTAATGAGTAGTCCTCTGGACAAGGTGGAGTAAAACCTTAGGTCGTTGCGGGCGATAGTTAATTCGTAAAAGCCGGCGATATAGAAAACAATCAGCCAGAGCAAATAGATAATAGTGAAAGACCAGAAGTGCCGTTCCCATTTTTGGTAGTCAAAATTATTCCCATAGCGGATAAACAGGGTCAACCAAAGCGAAAGATAGAAGACGATAATGTCTCCCGAGATTAGAAAAACCCTTTTTATGCTTGGGACAGTCATTAAGATAATTTTATCATCTTGGCTTGATAAATCAAGGCGGCTGAAGTAAAATATGATAATGAAAGATTATCCGGGCCTAAAATTGTTTTGGCTGGTTTTGGTCGCGGGAGGGGTTTTTGTTTCTCCGGCGATTGTCCGGGCGGATTCATTGGGTCAGCAGGTCAGATTTTTTATTGATTCCAGTTATGATTCCACCAATAGAACTTCTCTGACGGCGACCTTGCGCGCTACGGGCGATTTTGTCTATTTTTATGTTGAGGACGAGTATTTTGAGGGGCTGAGCGGAACTTACAAAAACGGAGTCAGGGAGGCGCTGGAGGATTTGGCTAAGGAGTTTGACACGGTTATTTATCCAAAAGAAAGAGCGGTCTACGGTTCGGAATGGACGCCGGGAATTGATAATGATGTCAGAATTACTGTCTTAGTGACAAAATTAGCCAGTAATGCCGGCGGCTATTTCAACACCTATGACGAGTTTCCTCGTTCGCAGTTTTCCAATTCAAACCAAAGAGAAATGGTTTACCTTAACGCCGTCAATATTCTTGACCCGAAAAACAAAGCGCTTTTAGCCCATGAATTTCAACATTTAATCAGTTTTTACCAGAAGACGGTCCACTATGGGCTAGAAGAAGACGTTTGGCTTAACGAGGCGCGTTCCGAATACGCGTCGACTCTGTGCGGCTACGACAATGTTTACGCGCAGAGTTATTTGTCCGCCCGGGTCAATACTTTTTTGGATTTTCCAACCGATCCTTTAATGGAATGGAAAAACAATGTTTCTGATTATGGGGTGGCTAATTTGTTTATCCATTATTTAGTTGACCATTACGGAAAAGATATCTTAACCAAAATGACCACCAGCGACAAAGTCGGCATAGACAGCATCAACTCTGCCTTGGCCGCTTTGGGGCACTCCGAGACATTTTCCGATATTTTCGCCGATTGGAGCGTTGCTAACTACTTAAATGACTGCAGCGTCGGGACTGGGCAATATTGCTATTTGAATCAAAATCTCAAACAATCCTGGATTAAAGTTGACTATTCGGCCAGTTACGGCGGATTTCCGAATCTGATAATTTCTCGCAGCAGCTCCGCCAAGGATTGGTCGCCCCACTGGTATCGCTTTGCTCAAGGGGCTCCGACTCAGACGGGTAACGACACCCTGAAGCTGGAATTTGATTCCTCCGATGAGCAAGCCAATTGGCGCGTTCCATATATTGTTACCGATTCAAAAAACAAAAGCGCCGTTTATTCCATTCCTTTAGAAAATAAAAAGGGCGTCGCTTACATCCCTAATTTTTCCAGCCAAGGAAAGACTGTGACGATAGTTCCATTCAATCAGTATCAAACGGCCGATTTTCACTCTAACGAACCATTGGTTTCTTTCTATTTTACCGCTTCCAGCGTTTCGGTTTCTTCACCGGTGATTAATTCAATTTCTCCGGTTAGCGGTCCAATTGGGGGAGGAACCAAGGTGATTGTCAGCGGCGACAACTTTGGAAATATCAAGCAGGTCAGTTTTGACGGAATAGACATTGCCGGTTTTATCATAGAAGACGACAAGACCATTAGTTTTATCACTCCGGCTCACGCCGCCGGTTCGGTTAATATCGTTTTGACCGACGACCAAGGCGAGAAAACAATTTTGGTTAACGCCTTTAATTATCATAGCGGCGCCGGCAATCCTTCCGCCAATTATCCCGATGGAGCTTTGCTTCGGGCCCAAGGCGGCTACAAGGTCTATATTATCAACGGCGATTATAAACGCTGGATACAAACCGCTGAACTGTTTAATCGCTACGGCCATTTGGACTGGGAAGACATTATTGATGTTGAACCAGGCGTTCTGGCTCAATATCAGGAATCTTGGTTGATTAGAGCCGCCGGCGATTCGCGCGTCTATGAAGTCAACGCCGACGGGACCAAACACTGGCTCAATATGACTGCCGAACAATTCAGTCAGACCGGCCGCCAGTGGGACATGGTCTATATCGTCAACGCCTGGGAAAGGGACTATTACCGGACCGGCGCCAATGTGATGTTTAAATAGCTCTTGACATAGAAATGAACTTTAGTTAAACTTTAGATAACCTTAATTGTGATAAATTTATGGAAAACATTATTAATTTAAAAGATTTGCGTCTAAATGTGTCCAAGTATGCTAAAAAAGTGGCCAAGGGTTCTTCTTTCATTGTTTTTAAAAGATCCAAGCCGCTATTCAAGATTTCTCCGATTGAGGATGAGACAAAATGGGAAGAGGTGATTGATTTTACAAAAATCAAAAAAGGCGGCGTTGACATTGACGAGATCTTATCCCGCCTGTAATTATGGACAAAATATCAAAGGCGCTTAAAAAATTTTCTGACAAAGAAAGAAAATGGGTTAAGGAGATTTTAAGGAAACTAAAAGAGAGTAAAGTCGAAGGTTTAGAGACCAAGAAATTAAAAGACCGAGACGATATCTATCGGGTTAGAAAGGGAAACATCAGAATTATTTACAGGATTAGAAACAAAAGGGTAACTCTTTTGGCCGCAGAGAGGAGATCGGATAATACTTATAAAAAAAATCGACGCTAAACTCCAAAAAAATGTTTTACTGGCGCCTTATACGACTTTTTGCATCGGCGGGCCGACCAAATATTTTTTTGCCGCTAAAACAACAGACGATTTGATTCAGGCGGCGGAATTTGCCAAAAACAAATCCATCGCCTTTTTTATTTTGGGCGGCGGGAGCAATCTTTTGGTCAGCGACCGGGGTTTTGACGGATTGGTGATTGCGGCCCGAAATAACGGATGTAAAGCGCGTGACGCAAAAATTATTGCCGAAGCCGGGATGAAATTGAGCGACTTAGTCAAATTTTCAATCAAAAGCGGATTAAGCGGTCTGGAATGGGCGGTCGGCATTCCCGGCACGGTCGGCGGCGCCGTCAAAGTCAACGCCCACGCTTTCGGTTCCAATTTTTATGATTTAACCAGGAATATCAGAAAAGAAGACGAGATCATCCTCTCGGCGGAGTTGGAGTTAACCAAGGGCGATAAACAAAAAAGCAAAACCCTGCTCAAAGAATATATTAAAAAAAGAAATAACGCCCAGCCACTGGAGTATCCTTCAGCTGGCTGTATTTTCAGGAATCCGGCCGGCCGATTTGCCGGACAAATGATTGACCAGTGCGGTTTGAAGGGCAGGAAAAATGGCGGGGCGGAGGTCTCGGAAAAGCACGCCAACTTTATTATCAATTCCGGCAATGCCAGCGCCAAA
>PFWG01000039.1 GCA_002791035.1 Candidatus Portnoybacteria bacterium CG_4_9_14_3_um_filter_43_11
TCTATGTCTCCATTATATCATTTCTTGGAGGGTTTTTCAGGGGTCTCATTCTTTAAAAATTAGGGATTTTTTATTTAATAACCGCTTTCAAAAAAAAGGGGGGGGATTGAGATGGTGAAAAAATACTGTCCGTATTGCAACGAGAAAAATATGAAAAAGTTGTTGGTTCGGGAAAAATTAGGAATGCGCGCTATTCATAATCTATTCCCGACCTGTCGGGGACATTTGACTATAATTCCCAGAGAACACCGGATAAGGGAATTCACCGACATAACCGACTCTTTGCTTGAGGATTTGTTCGATATCCTCAAAGAGTTGATCGGGTTTTTCCACTCGGAAAACACTCTGATCTTCTGGTATCAGGGGATGGGAAAGACATTAGAGCATTTTCATATCCACTTTCTTCCCATGATACCGCCGACTTTTTGGCGGGCGGTACTAGACAGAGAAAACCGTCAATATAAGGTGATTTCTCCAGTTGTCTTTCCGTTCAGAGTTATTAGAGACATTGCCGAGTTGAATAGTGACGAGGCAATATCTCTCTTGCGTCGCGTTCGGCAGCAACAGAAGGATTTAGCTATTACGTCTCCAGATGGGGTTACTTCTATCTGGGTTCAAAGAAAAGGATGGGATCGTACTCTTTCTTGTTTCAATCTCTTTCCGAGGGAGAAAGGTGATAATCTCATTCAAGCCCGGAGCCAAGAGGAAAAAGCGGCCGGTCCAAACAAAGAGACGGTTTATTCCTGGGTCAAAGAGTTGAAGAGCGAAATCGCGAAAAAGAACAGATTATTTGATCGGGATCAATTTGGTCCCGGCGGAGAGGTGTTATAATCCGATATAAACTGGCGGGGCAGAACGAATTGCCCCGCCTTTTTGTTTTTTCCTTATCAACATTGCCTGTTTAAGGCGGAAATGATAATATATCAGGGATATGAGGATTTTATCGGCGAAGACAATTGAAAAAATCGGGGAAGAAGTCAAATTGTCCGGCTGGGTCCACAATCGCCGAGACCATGGCCAATTAATTTTTGTAGACCTGCGCGACCGCAGCGGATTGGTCCAGTTGGTTTTTTTGCCGGACAACCGAATGGTTTATGAGGAAGCCGGCAAACTGCGGAGCGAGTGGGTGATTGAAGTAATCGGCAAGGTCAAGAAACGGCCGGATAAAATGGTCAATGATAAAATTCCGACTGGCGGAGTGGAAGTTGAAGTCAGGGATTTGAAGATTTTAAATCCAAGCGCCACGCCGCCGTTTGAGATCAGCGACGAAGCCGAAGTCAATGAAGAACTGCGGCTGAAGTACCGCTATCTGGACTTGCGCCGGCCGAAAATGAGGAGAAATTTGGTTGTCCGGCACAAGGTGATTAAGCTGATTCGCGACTTTTTAGACAAACAGGGATTTACCGAGGTGGAAACGCCAGTGTTGACCAAATCAACGCCGGAAGGGGCACGGGATTTTATCGTGCCCAGCCGGCTCCACCCGGGCGAATTTTACGCTTTGCCGCAGTCGCCCCAGCAATTTAAGCAGATTTTGATGGTGGCCGGCCTGGAAAGGTATTTTCAAATTGTCCGCTGTTTCAGGGACGAGGACTTGCGGGGCGAACGCCAGCCGGAATTTACCCAGTTGGACCTGGAGATGTCTTTTGTCAATCAGGAAATGATTCTGGACCTGATTGAAAAACTTTATCTTAAAATTATTCAGGAACTGGTTTCTTTTAATAAAACCTTGTCCAAGAAGCTAACTTTTAAGCCATTTGCGCGGATGGACTACGACGAGGCGATCAGGAAATACCACAGCGACAAGCCGGATTTGAGGAAGAATAAAGACGACCCGAATGAACTGGCTTTTGTCTGGATTTTGAACTGGCCGCTGTTTGAGTGGAACGCCGACGAAAAAAGATATGACGCTTGCCACCATATTTTTACCGCGCCGCAGGAAAAGGATTTGCCGCTCTTGGACAAAGACCCGCTCAAAGCCCGGTCCTGGCAGCATGATTTGGTCTTAAACGGCCATGAGGTTGGCGGAGGGAGCATTCGCATTCACCAAAGGGATATCCAAGAAAAAATATTCAAATTGATCGGCTTGAGTGAGAAACAAGTCAATGAAAAATTCGGTCATTTGCTCAGGGCCTTTGAATACGGCGCGCCGCCCCACGGAGGAATCGCCCTGGGGCTGGACCGGCTGATGATGCTTCTTTTAAACGAAAAGAGCATTCGCGAGGTGATGGCTTTTCCCAAGACCGGCGACGGCCGCGACTTGATGATGGAGGCGCCCGGTCCGGTTGACGCCGAGCAATTAAAAGAAGTCGGCATTAATGTTATTTCTTAGAAAAATATTTTTTAAAGAAAAATGTTGGTTAAGTTTTTACTCACCATATCGGTTGTTTTCGGTTCTTTGGTCTCTTTTTTTGACGGCCTTTGGTTTGCGGAGGCGGAGTTGCCCTTTAATGGATTGGCGGTCAAAGAACAAATGGCCGAATCGCAGAAACTGCCTCGAGCGGCGGAGAGTCCATCTTTATTTGACCTGACCGCTTGGCAGGTTCAGCGAGCGGCAATTTTGGCCATTGCCGAGAACAACCCTAATTTTTTGCCGATTCGGGATTGGGAAATCAACGATCCGGAAGTAGAAGCCAAGTCGGCGATAATTTTCAATTCAAACAAAGACAAGATTCTTTACCAGAAAAATCCGGAGCAGGTTTTACCGATAGCCAGTTTGACCAAATTGATGACGGCAATGCTTGTTTTTGAAAATCTCGGAACTGACGAAATCATCTCAATCAGCCAGAAGGCGATTGATGGCTATGGAGAGCAGAGCGGCTTGAGGCAGAATGAAAAAATTACTGCCGGAAATCTTTTAAATATTCTTTTGATTGAATCAAGCAACGATGCCGCCGTTGCTTTGGCCGAAGCGGTTGGGGAAAAAACGGGACGAGATTTCGTCGCTTTGATGAATGAAAAATCCAAAGAGTTGGGATTGGAAGACACTCGCTTTGCCGATCCGAGCGGTTACGATGTCGGTAATATTTCCACCGTTTCCGATATTGTCTCTTTGGTCAAATACAGTTTTGAAAGTCCGGTTCTTTGGGAGATTTTGAAAACATCAACTAAAGATGTTTTCTCGGTTGATGGCAAAATTTGTCATCATCTAATCAACACCGATGAATTGCTTAACCGCTTGCCGAATGTTGTTGGCGGCAAAACCGGCTATACCGATGAAGCAGAAGGATGTTTGATTTTGGTTATTGATAAGAACAGCGAGTATTTAATCAGTGTTATCTTGGGCGCCCAAGAAAGATTTTTAGAGACGGAAAAACTAATCAATTGGGTCCAGAAAGCGTATCGGTGGTAAATACAGAATTAATTTTATAAATTTATGCCAGACATATTTTATATTTCTCGCGTTATGATTTTAGGGGCGATTTCTTTTCTGGTTGCTTTGGCTTGGACACCGGCCTGGGTTCGTTTTCTTCAAAAATATCGCTTAGGCAAACAAATCAGGACGGAAAAAGTCCCGATTTTTGCCAAGTTCCATCAAAAAAAAGAAGGAACACCGACAATGGGCGGGGTTTTGATTTGGATGACAGTTTTTTTCTTAACGCTTCTTTTTTGGTTAATTGACGCAATCGGAGACGGGGACATTTTCGGCAACCTTAATTTTTTAAGCCGAGGAGAAACGCTTTTGCCTTTGGGAGCGCTGGTTGCTTCGGCCTTGGTCGGATTAGGAGACGACCTCCTCGGGATTTTTAAAATCGGGTCGAACGGCGGCGGGCTAAAGGTCAGGCACCGCCTGGCGATGTATACGATTATCGCGGCTTTCGGCGCCTGGTGGTTTTTCGTCAAATTAGATTGGGATTTGATTCATATCCCTTTTTGGGGCGACTTCAATGTTGGTTGGTGGTATATTCCGATATTCATTTTTGTTTTGGTCGCCACCGCTTTTTCAACCAACGAAACCGACGGCTTGGACGGCTTGGCCGGCGGCATACTTTTGACCGCTTTCGCCGCCTATGGGGCGATCGCGTTTTCGCAGGGCAAAATGGATTTGGCCGCCTTTTGCGGGATGATTATCGGAGCCCTGGTGGCATTTTTATGGTTTAATATTTATCCCGCCAAATTTTTTATGGGCGATACCGGCGCCATGTCCTTAGGTATCACTTTAGGGATTATCGCCATGCTGACCAATTATTTTATGCTGCTGCCTTTGATTTTTCTTATTCCGGCAGTGGAATCGCTTTCGGTTATTATCCAGGTGCTTTCAAAAAGGATTAGGGGTAAAAAAGTTT
>PFWG01000065.1 GCA_002791035.1 Candidatus Portnoybacteria bacterium CG_4_9_14_3_um_filter_43_11
ACGCCTTAAAGGTATTGGCCCAGCGAGCCGGCGTGGAATTAAAGAAAATAGACCCGAAGCTGTCCGCCCGGCTGAAAACGGAAAGGACCCGGCTATACGAAATTTGCGATTGGGCCAGTCGTTTTTTTGTCAAACAGTTGGAAAGCGCCGCCGGCAAGAAAATGCGGGATTATCTGGTCGGCCGCGGACTGAAATCGGAAACAATCGCCCTTTGGCGAATCGGCTACGCACCCAACGAATGGCAAGCGCTGACGGACTTTTTAAACAGCCGGGGATATCCGACCGCCGAAATTTTAAAGGCAGGGTTGGCCGTCAAAAATGACCGCGGCAAGTATTACGACCGTTTTCGCGACCGGATTATTTTTCCCATTGCCGATATCAACGACATGACAATTGGTTTTACCGGCCGAGAAAATCCGAATAATCCAGATAAACGGATGGGAAAATATGTCAATATCCCCAATACTCCGATATATGATAAAAGCAGGGTTCTCTACGGGCTAAACAAGGCCAAACTGGATATCAAGAAAGAAAACTTATGCGTTCTGGTTGAAGGGCAAATGGACGTCATTATGGCTCATCAGTCCGGCTTTGGCAATGTTGTCGCCAGCTCAGGGACGGCACTGACCGAATACCAACTTAAAACCATCAAAAGATACACTGAAAACCTGGCGACTTCTTTTGATATGGATGCCGCCGGCAAAGAAGCGACCAAAAGAGGAATCAATTTGGCGGTTGAATTGGGTTTTAGCGCCAAAGTCATCAGCTTGCCCGCCGCCAAAGATCCGGCCGATTACCTTAAAGAAAATGCCGAAACTTGGCCGAAGATGCTTAAACAGGCTCAAAATTTGATAGAATTCTGCCTCAACAACGCCCTTAAAAGCAACGACGCCGAAACAGCCGAAGGGAAAAAAGAAATCAGCAAATCGGTTTTGCCGATTATCAAAAGAATTCCGAACAAGATAGAACAGGCGTATTGGATTCAGGAAACCGCCAAGAAATTAGGAGTCGGCGAGACCGTCTTGATGCAAGAGTTAGACAAGATAAATTTCTCGCCCCTATTGGTCAACAGCGACCCTGTCTTTCCTGTTAAAAATTCCGGCGGCCATAAAATGGATTTGGAAGAATACGCTATCGGATTGGCCTTGTCCTGTTCGGAAGGTCAAAATCAATACCGGATTGAGCCAAAATGCCTTTTTACCAATTCCCAATTAGGCGAAATATTTGAGGCAATTAAGAATACCAAAAAGAAGAAAATTGTCTTGGCTGATTTAAAGAAAAAATTGCCGCCTCATTTGGCCGAGCAAATTGACAGCCTCGCCTTCAAAGCCGAGGTTCAAAAATGTCTCGCCGATGAATTTGAACCGGAAAAAGAAATCAAGTTTTGCTTTCGCCAATTGAAGAAAAAATTTCTGAAAGATAAGTTGAGTAAGTTAAGCTTGGCTATTAAGCAGGCGGAAAGCAAAAAAGACAAAACCTTATTAAAAAATCTAACGGAAGAATTTGCCCAATTATCTAAGGAGATTTCGTAAAAATATGCCCACTAAAAAAAAGAAGGTGCCTAAAACAAACAAAAAAAGAACCGAAGTCGTTCGCCTTAAAACAGCGCCAAAGAAAAAACCGTCAGTTAGAAGGAAAAAAAAACCGATTAGCGAAGAGAAAATCCAGCAACTGGTCAATCGCGGGCGAGAAAGGGGATTTGTCACTGAATCGGAACTGCTCAACCTTATCCCCAGGATAGAAGATGATATTTCCGGCTTGGAAAAAACATATGAACGGCTAAGAGAAAACAATATTGATATTATTGAGTCAATCGAGTTTTTAAAAGAGCCGGCCGAAGTCAAAGATGGCAAGAAAAAAACAGACAAGATTCCTTTTCGCCTGGAGGCCTTTGACAATGTTCAAATGTATTTGAGGGAAATCGGCCGGATACCCTTAATTAACGCTCAAGAAGAAGTCCGATTG
Source organism: Candidatus Portnoybacteria bacterium CG_4_9_14_3_um_filter_43_11 (assembly GCA_002791035.1). Classification (GTDB taxonomy): domain Bacteria; phylum Patescibacteriota; class Minisyncoccia; order Portnoybacterales; family UBA2143; genus UM-FILTER-43-11-A. The sequence continues at coordinate 1,966 of PFWG01000065.1, forward strand.
GCCAAAAAAATAGAGCAGGGAGACGAAGAGGCGAAACAAAAACTGACTCAAGCCAATCTGCGCTTGGTTGTCAGTATCGCCAAAAAATATGTTAACCGGAGCCGCAATTTGGCTCTATTAGACCTTATTCAGGAAGGAAACATCGGATTATTCAAGGCGGTAGAGAAATTTGATTACCATCGGGGATATAAATTCTCCACCTATGCTACCTGGTGGATCCGCCAGGCGGTAACGCGCGCCCTGGCTGACCAATCAAGGACTATCAGAATACCAGTCCATATGGTAGAAACTATCAGCCGGTTTACCCAAGCTAAAAGGCGGCTAATCCAAAATCTGGGACGGGAACCCTTACCGGAAGAAATCGCCGCTGAGATGAAAGAACCGATTGAAAAAATCCGCCAAATTATCAAAATTTCGCAAGAAACAATTTCTTTGGAAACACCCGTCGGCGACGATAGCGAAGAAAGCATGTTAGGGGAATTCATTGAGGATAAAAAAACCGCCGGTCCGACCCAAGTTGCTTCCCGAAAACTGCTTCGCAAACGGCTCAACGAAATTCTGTATGATTTGTCTCCACGGGAACAAAAGATCTTAGAAATGCGTTTCGGTTTGAAAGACAGCATCACTCATACGCTTGAAGAAGTCGGCAAAGAATTTGGAGTTACTCGGGAAAGAATCCGCCAAATTGAGGCTAAGGCGCTGGAAAAAATGCGTCAGCATAAATCATCCGAGAAATTGAAGGGGTATTGATGAAAAACTCCACCAAGAAAAATTTAGTCATTTTATCAATTGAGATTTTTGTCCTTCTCCTAATAGTTTCCGGCGTTGCTCCCCGCGAAGCCAGCTTGTTTTTGACTGGCCTTTTAATTTTCTATTTCATCTTTTCTCCGCTAAAGGATTCTCTTTGGGTTTTTATCGCTTCTATTCCTCTTTTTGTCGCTCTGCCTATTTCAGAAAGCTTTGACGCGATGGCAAATTGGAGAATATTGCTGATTGTCCTGTTTTTAAAACTGTTCCTTCAGTCCGGCGCCTCGTTTTCTCTTGTTAAAAACAATAAAGGCCAATGGCGGCTCAAAGAAAATATTAAACATTATCGGATAGAATACCTTTTCGGCATATTTCTTCTTTTGAATATCGCGTCTCTTTTTGTCGCCGCCGACGCTTGGATCGGGACTAAAAAACTTATTTTTTTGATTAACGCCTTTCTCTTGTTTCTAATTATCAGAAACTTTTCCGGCCGGAAGAAAAAAATCATTCCGGTTTTAAAAAGCGCGCTAAACCCAGCTATTGGTATAACTTTGGCCGTCGGATTCGTCCAGTTGGTTATTGTCTTTTTTGTCCCTCTTTTTCCTTTTTGGCAATTCTGGGCTAGAAATGTTATTGCCCCATTCTATGGACAAAACCTGAGCGACCTTTTATCATACAGCAATACCTGGTTTTCGTATTATTCTTATCAATTGCCGACTCTACGGATGTTTTCGGGTTTTCCCGATTCCCATTCTTTCGCGTTTTTTTGTATTTTATCTTTGCCGTTTTTCCTGAAAAGAATCTTTTTGGTTCAAAAAAACAATAAGAGAAAGAAAATAATTTATTATCTTGGACTGATTTTATGCCTTTTGGCCATTATTTTCTCTGGCTCACGGGGCGCCTGGGCGGGCGCGGCCGGCTCTTTTTTTGTTTTCCTGTTTATTATTTTTCTCTATTACTCTCCGACAATTCGGAATAAAACCGGTTTTTTCGTTCCGGAATTATACCAGAAGTGGAAGAAGCAAATCCAATTGATTTTCGGAACTCTAATTATGCTGGCGGTTTTATTCCCGATCGGTTCGGCGATTCTTTTCATGCCCCAGTATTTTGAATTAGAAAGGGAAAACCGGGAAATAGAATTCGGCAAAATTTCATTTTTTGAAAGAGCCAGAAGTATTATTAATTTTGACGAGGTCTCGGTAAAAAACCGCCTGGAAATTTGGCAAAGAACGGCTGATTCAATTATCATTCATCCGATTCTAGGAACAGGATTAGGAAATTTCCCCTTAATTTTAAACGAAGAATTTTCATCGGCCAAAAAGGGCGCTTCGGCCCACAACCTTTACCTGGATGTGGCGGCCGAGACCGGCATTTTTTCAATGCTTATTTTAGTGGCGATTTTTTGGGAAATATTCAAAGACGCTTGGAAAATTTTTACCAAGACAAAAAACCAATTCCATTATGTCTGGTCCGGATTTTTCGTCCTTGCCTTAGTCTGGATTTTGGGCTATAGTGTATTTGACGTAGCCCTTCTTAACGATAAGGTCCTTTTGTTTTTTTTAGTCAATCTTGGCCTATTGTATTCCATTAAATATGAGGCGGAAAAACCCATTAGTCACAGTTAGCATTCTCACTTACAATGGTCTGAAGTATTTAAAATATTGTTTTAATTCCGTTTTTTCGCAGTCGTATCCCAACTTAGAAATTATTGTTCTTGACAATAATTCAAGCGATGGGACCATTGATTATTTAAAGAAAATAAAGCCAAGGAAAGATTTAAGAATAATCTTAAACCCGGAGAATTTGGGTTTTTCCAAGGGGCATAATAGGAACATTGGAGAAAGCCGGGGAAAGTTTATTCTCTGTCTTAACCAAGATGCCGTCCTTGACCGAAATTTCATTCAAAGCGCCGTAGAAACCTTTGAAAACGGCAAACGAATAGGCGCGGTTCAGGGAAAACTCTATCGCTGGCAAATCGGGATATCGGCTTCTCAAGACACTCGGGCATACCATGTTAGCCGAATAATAGATACCACTGGACTGGAAATTTTAAAAAATCGGAGGATTATTAACCGGGGACAAGGACAGATAGACCAAGGACAGTTTGAAAAAACCGAGGAAATTTTCGGCGCCGACGCCGCCGCCGTGTTTTACCGGCGAGAAGCGCTGGAAGATGTTAAGATTCTGGACGAGTACTTTGACCAAGATTTTTTTGCCTATAAGGAAGATGTCGACTTGGCTTGGCGCCTGCGGCTCTACGGCTGGAGAGCCGTCTATCAGCCGAAAGCTATCGCCTGGCATGATCGGACAGCTGGCGACAGCGCCGCGATAAATTATTTTTTCATTATCAGAGAACGGCTCAAAATTAACAAATTCGGCAAATATCTCGCTTTCAAAAACCAGCGATTGACGCAAATTAAAAATGAGCAAATTTATCTCTTGTTCAAACATTTGCCCTGGGTTTTGCCCAAAGAAATCGCTTCCTGGATTTATGTTATTCTTTTTGAAAAATACACCTGGAAAGCAATTAAGGATTTATTCCAACAAATTCCTTCGGCCTGGCAAAAAAGAAAAATAATCATGTCAAGAAAGAGAACTGGCGCCAAAGAAATGGAAAAATGGTTTAAGTAGTATGGAAGGAAGAAGCAGAAAAAGAAAATTAATTTTATTCTTAGTAATCCTTTTCGGAGGCGCTTTTTTGCTTTTCTCGTTTAAAACCGGTTTTACCGTTAATCAGGTGATAAATTGGGAAAATGCCGGCAATATCCTGCCCTCTTCCAAAAAACTGCCGGAATTGCCCCAGGACGATCCGGAACGGCTTAATATTCTTCTTTTGGGAATCAGGGGAGCCGAGGAAGAAGGAGAGGGAAAACTTCTTTCCGATGCGATTATTTTAGCCAGCGTGGAAAAAAACACTAGTCAGACCGCCTTAATATCTCTGCCAAGAGATATCTACGCGACAATCTACTGCACCGGCGAAGAACAGAAAATAAATTTCGCCTATGCCCAAGGCGGAATTGACTGCGCCAAGAAAACTATCGGCTATATCACCGGCCAATATATTGATTACGCCGTTTCGGTTGATTTCGCGGCTTTAACCGAAATTGTCGACGCTCTGGGAGGAATAGACGTCTACTTAGACCAACCCCTTGAAGAAAATTTTCAATGGGCCAAAGAAGGCGCCGAGCAAGACGAATACTGGTCTATTAAAGAAATTGACGGAGAAGAAAGATGGGTTTTCTACGTCCCAGCCGGTGAAAATCATCTTGATGGGAAAACTGCCCTTTATTACGCCCGCTCCCGCTATTCAACTAACGACTTTGACCGGATGCGCCGCCAACAACAGATTATCACCGCCATAAAAGACAAGGCCTTTTCCTTGAAAATCTTAATCAATCCGATTAAAATATTTGACCTTTTGGATATTTTGGGCAAAAATATCCGAACCGACATGAAATTGACCGACATTGGAAACCTAATTGAAATGTCAACCCAATTAAACTTTGACCAGGTCAAAAGAAAAATATTTGATACTTCTTCAGAAGGTTTACTTTACCAAACTTTTATCAATGAAGAGTATGTTCTTTTGCCGACCGGAGACGACCTTACCCGAATTCAGGCGGCCTGTCAAAATATATTTAATTAACTTTTAAGACCTAGCCAATTATGCTGTCTATTATCGTTACTCACCATAAAACCCCGATTCTGCTAAAAATTTGTTTGGATTCAATCAAAGAATCCTTTGGCGCCGCTCGAGACAATATTGATTATGAAGTCATAGTTGTTGACAGCGAAGCGGAATTATCTGTTCAGAAATTAATAAAAGAAAAATTCCCCGCAGCAAAAGTTGTCAGTTTTTCAAAAAATGTCGGTTATGCTAAACTGGTAAACAGCGGCATCGGTTTATCAAGGGAAGAAGGGAAATATCTGCTTTTTATCAACGCCGACATTATCATTTCAAAAAACGCCGTTGAACAAATGGTTGATTTTATCAAAAATCATCCGCAAGTCGGCATTGTCGGTCCCCAATTGCTCGGATTTAACAACCTTCCCCAAAAATCGTGCTTTCGTTTCCCAACAATTGCTTCTATTGCCGCCCGGAGGATATTTTTGGGAAAAACAAACTGGGGAAAGAAAAAATTGGACTACTTTCTAATGAACGACGCCGACTTTTCTTCTCCTCGGACAGTTGACTGGCTTCAGGGCTCAGCGATGCTGGTCAGGAAGGAATACGCGAAAAAAGTAGGCGAATGGGACGAAAGGTTTTTCCTATATTTTGAAGATACCGACTGGTGCCGCCGTTTTTGGCAAAACGGATATCAGGTGGTCTATCTGCCCACAACCAAGGTTTTTCACTATTACGGGCGAGCCAGCAAAAAATGGGGAGGAGTGTTAGACGCGTTTTTGAACCAATATACCTGGATACATCTAATTAGCGCCCTTAAATATTTCTTCAAGTGGAGGAAAATCGGCGTTACCGTTGACAATGAAGTTTTCTCGCTGAATCAATGAATAAAATTACGAAAAAAATATTTTCAACCGTAATTTGGACAGTTTTACTGGGCGCGGTTTTTGGCCTTGGCTTTTTTATCGGCCAGACAAACATTCCTTCTGTTGAAAAAGTTAGCGGATTAAGCAACAAAGAATTAGGACAAGATATCGGAATTGATTTCAGTTTATTCTGGGATGCCTGGCAGGTGATAGAAAAAAATTATGTCGGCCGGACAAATTTAGACCGCCAAAAAATGGTTTATGGGGCGATCACCGGCTTGGTTAATTCCTTAAAAGACCCTCATTCCTTCTTTATGGAACCGCAAGAAAGCAAAAGATTTTTAGATGATATCAGCGGCAGTTTTGGCGGCATTGGAGCCGAAGTCGGCATCCGCAACGACACTTTAACGGTAGTTTCGCCCTTAGAAGGCAGTCCAGCGCAAGCGGCGGGACTGAAGCCAGGCGATAAAGTCCTTAAGATAGACGACACGCTGTCATCAGATTTGACTTTAGACCAATCAGTTGAAGCCATCCGGGGAGAACCCGGGACAAAAGTTCGTCTTCTTATTTTAAGAGACGATTGGAAGGAAGCCAAAGAAATCACCATCGTTAGGGCAGACATAAAAATACCGATTATCAAGTGGGAGATAAAAGACAACCACATCGCTTATATCCAGCTCTACCAATTTACCGAGAACGCTGGAACTGAATTTCAAAAAATAATTAAGGAAATTAAGAAATCAAATATTAAGGGAATTGTTCTTGATTTGCGCAATAATCCGGGAGGATACTTAGAGGTAGCAGTAGATATTGCCAGTCAGTTTTTACCCAAAGGCGATTTAGTCGTCGTTGAGGACTTCGGCAATGGAGAAAAAAGCAATAAATACTACAGCGAGGGATATCAAGGAGTTCAATCTCTGCCGTTGGTTATTTTAATTAACGAAGGTTCGGCTTCGGCTTCAGAGATTCTGGCTGGCGCTTTACACGATAATAGAGGAATTAAGGTTATCGGCGAGAAAAGCTTTGGCAAGGGCTCGGTCCAACAGTTGGAAAATCTCAGGGGCGGCTCCAGCGTCAAAATTACCGTTGCTAAATGGCTGACTCCGTCCGGAGCAACCATTGAAGGAGAGGGGATTACGCCAGATATAGAAGTCAAACTGAGCGAAGACGATATTAATAACATGAAAGACCCGCAACTGGACAAAGCGATAGAAATAGTCAAAGAATTGACCCGGTAATGACTCAACGAATAACTCTTAAAATCTATGGCCTAGTCCAGATGGTGATGTTCCGCGATTTCATCCAAAGAAAGGCAAGGAAATTAGGTTTGGTTGGCCGGGTTAAAAATGAAGACGACGGAACAGTTAGAGTTGTCGCCGAAGGAGAAAAAGACAATTTGGAAAAATTGATTAGTTTATGCTATAATGGCCCTATACTTTCTAAAGTGGATAAGATAGATGTTGATTGGCAGGAACCAAACGGCGAGTTTGATGAATTTGAGATAAAGTATTAAAGTGTAAAAAAACTAAATCGGAAAAATATGAAAGTAATACTGTTGAAAGATATAGAAAAATTGGGCAAAAAAGGGGAAATCAAGGAAGTGACAAACGGATACGCCAGAAATTTTCTTTTGGCCAAGAATTTAGTTATGCTGGCCAGCGCGCCGGAAATGGCCAAGTTGGAAGAACAAAAAGAAATTGAAGCCCGGCAGGCAGAAGAAGAACTCATTCGCTACCAGGAGATAGCCGAACAGATTGAGGGATTAGAATTGGAAATACCGGCCAAAGTCGGCGAAGACGGCCAGCTCTTTGGCGCCGTCACCGACGCCGCAATTGCCGAAAAACTTAAAGAAATGGGCTACGACGTTTCAAAAGAGCAAATAAAACTGGAAAATCCGATTAAAGAAACAGGAGAGCGGGAAATCAATATTGAACTGCCGCATAATTTAGAAGTCAAAATTAAAGTAATCGTGCTGGCGGAAGAAAAGAAAAAGTAAGGTGTTTCCGCTAAGATTGGTCTTGACAATAAAGAAAAACGCCCCTTAGGGCGTCTTCTTTTTAATTTCGTGATATAATATTATTGCGGCCGGACGCTGACTACTTTAGTAATTCTTCTTGAACCGTCAAATTTCTTCATTTTTTTGGTGGTAAATTCAACCACGCCCTTAATAATGGCGTAAAGGGTATCGTCTTTGCCTCGCCGGACATTTTCCCCAGGAACATATTTTGTCCCTCTTTGACGGATGATAATGCTCCCTGGTTGGGTTTTTTGTCCGCCGAAAATCTTGATTCCTAAATATTTTGGCTGAGAATCGCGGCCTAAACGAGTTGAACCGGCTGCTTTTGTCTTTGACATATAAATTTAAAACTTCTTTTTATGTTATCTTATTTTAAAAAATTAGTCAATTGGGTTAAAAAAAATATAAATGATATTCTTTTGACCGCCGGAATTGTTTTGGTGGCTTTAGTTAGTTTTGGAACCGGCCAATTGTTTTCTTCTTTAAAAGACAGCCGGCCGATTATTATCCAGGAACCGGCCGGCCCTTCTGCTTCAATCCAGCAATCCATACCTAATATAAAAGAGAATGTAAATAGAGAAAACGTAAATAAAGCAGAACAGGGAATGTTTGTCGGCAGCATCAACAGCAACAAGTATCACTGGTCGGATTGCCCGTCCGCGAAAAAAATCGCGCCTCAAAATCAAATTTGGTTTAATTCCGAAAAAGAGGCGCGGGCGGCTGGGTATGTCCGCTGCGCCAATTTTGACCAATACGCGCCGATAAATTATTCTCCGGAATAATTCCTTCGGCTAACGGTAATTACTTTAAATTCCCGCTCTAATTTTTTGGTCTCGTTAATTTCTCTCCTTAAATAATAGGGAAGCGACTGGATAACTTTCTTAAACTTAGCCGCATTGACAGTCAGGATTTCGTTCCATTTTCCCAATGGCTCGAGTATTTCCTTAACTTTTCCAAAATCATAACTAAACCTTTGCTGGGGCAGGCGAGTGATATAGCCGTTTTTGCCAAAGATTCTTTCAATCTCGTTTTTATCGCAATATTGATTGATTAAATCTTTTAATTCCGCCAATCGTTTATTGTCCTGATTTTGCTTTTCTTTAATTGTAAAAAATTCATTGATAACATCTTTGATTTTTTTGTCATCGGGAGCAGGGGAGTCCTGATTGATAAATTTATGCCGGTAGAGCGGGCAATAGGGTTGATATTGACACCAATCACATAAAGGGTTGGACTTTGGCCCAAAATCGCTTTTTTGGATTTGGCTGATGGTGTCTATAATTTTTTCTTTTGTCTCTTTGATATATTGATTATTCCTGACTGCTGACAATTTTTCGCCGTGGCGAAGATAATACAAGGACAATTTGACCGGTCGGTTTTCTTTTTCAATTGACGGCCAACGGTTGACTAGGCCAAGATAATAGACCGAAAGCTGAAAATTATTGTCAACGCTTTCCTGCGCCGGCATTTTTTTGGTCGTCTTATAATCAATGACTTCAAAAGTTCCATCCGACAGTTTGTCAATTCGGTCAATCCGGCCAGTAATTTGATGAAGCGCTTTATCTTCTGAGATCGGCGCTTCAAAAGGCGTTTCCAGGTTGACAATGTTAAAACTGGCGTTTTGATTTTGAAGATAATAATTTTTTAAAATCTGGACGCCCTGATAAAAAGCAAAGGCCTCTTCCTGTTCGTCGGCGTAAACGCCGCTGTCCCATTTTCCGGTAAAATACTTCAGAAGTTCGTCTTCGGTCAGAGGGAGAGAATGGCTCGGTTCATGAAACGACTTCAAACACTCGTGAAGCAGAATGCCAAAGACCGCTTCCTTTGATTTCGGTGTTTTAATCTTATCAAGGTATTGAAACTTATACTTGGCCGGACAAGTGGAAAACGTCTCCAAGCCGGAATAAGATATCCGCATAAATATTATTCTTTTAGGTTTTTGCCCCCGTGAAATTTTTTATGAATTTCACGAAGTTTTTTATTCGTTACATGCGCGTAAATTTGGGTAGCCAGGATGCTTTTGTGTCCTAAGAATTCTTGAAGAATTCTTATATCCACGCCTTGGTTGAGCAAGTCGGTTGAAAAAGAATGTCGCATTACATGAGGGGTCGTAGTTGAAGGAAGTCCCGAAAGAATAACATATTCCTTTAAGCTTTTTTCAATTGAACGAGAAGTTAATCTTCTTGAGGCATCCTTTCTGCTTCGATAATTAATAAAAAGGGCCCTTTCATTATCGGTTCGGGTTTTAAGATATTTTTCAAGCCAACGCAGAGCTCTTTGAGAGAAATAAACCGTTCTAATTCTTCCTCCTTTACCGGTAATTGAAATTTCTAATTCTTCCCGGCCGGGTTTTATTTTAACCTGATCTCTATTTAAACTAACTAATTCTGCTATTCTCATGCCTGTTGAAAAAAGAATCTCTAAAATAGCGCGATCTCTTAATTGATGAACTTTTGAAACATCGGGAGTAGAAAACAGCTTTTCTAACTGTTCCAGATTTAAAAAGCGGACCTGCCGCTCGCTTTTATCTTTAGCTAATTTAATTTTCTCGGACGGCAAAGAAAGGATATCACGGTCGGCAAAATAGTTCAAAAGCGATCTCAGGGCTATGAGATAGTAATTCTGAGTTGATTTTTTTAACGGTTTTTTTGATTGGCGCGACAGGTAGACCCTATATTCCCAAATATGAGCGGGGGAGAGGTCATGGGGTCTCAAATCCTTCAAATCTTTTTCTTCCAGCCAGCCAATAAATTTTTTAAGGAAGCGGGAATAGTTTTCCTGAGATTTATTGGCTAAGCCTTTTTCAACATCCAACCAATCTAAAAAATCAGTTAAATGCTGAATTATCGGTTTTTGACTTTTTTTCATACACTAACATACTATTAAGTATAATTATGCGAACCTATATCTATTCTAATCTGCGGCAAAGCGGCCGTCAAATTTAACCTGTGGACAACCCTCCCCTATCTCCTATTGGAGGTTTCTCTGTTTTCTTTTAACTCAAATTAAAATATCGCTTCTCTGACCTTGCCCAGCCATCTTCTGAGTATCTCTCTCCCCTCTTGAATTTTAATTTTCAGGGGAGTCAACCAGGTTTTTATCCTTCCTTCCCAGCTCTTTTTCTGACTTTCAATCTGTTCTTTGGTTTCCGATTTGATTTCTTGTTTAATTTCTTGCTTTATTTCCTCTTTTTTGCTCTCGGCTTTATTTTGCAGGATTTCCATTAAGTTTTCGGCGGCGCTTTTTACTTTCTCCGGGATTTGTTTCATCGGGTTGATGACGCTGTTTTGGATTTTCTGGTAGAATTTTTCCAATTGCTCCGGATTTTTAAGAGGAGTTATCCCGCTGGCTAAGACAATTTGGCCGCCGAATGAGAATATTAAAATAAGTGGTATTAAGTATTTCATTTTTAAAAGCGAGTTTAATGATAAATGATTATTTGGTCAATGTTGGTCGTAGTGTCGTAAAGTTCGGCAATGTAGGCCTGGGTGGAATCAAGATAGATGTTGGCACCAAAAAGCGGATCGTGGACGACGTACCGGCCGTCCGCCGTCTTGTGATGGACAACAACATAATGTCCGGCCCCTCGCCCGTTGGCCCGGACAAAGACAACCACCGGATTGCCGGCGCCCAATTCCCGGTCCAGACGGAACCAATCAATCGGAGAAGCATGCGGCGGCGGACAATTCATACAGCTGATATTGTTCAGTCGATTCGGCCAGACAATCAAATCGTAGTAAAATATCGGTTCTTTAGCTAATTGACCGGGATTAATCCAGCTTCCATGATAACTTGCCACCATTGCCACCGAAGTAATAGCGCAGCCGTAATCCCCCAAAGTTGAACCGCTAATGCCGATGGTCGTGTTTTCCCAGCGCGAATCATTCTGTTTGTAATACCAATTCTCCGAAGCCCAATATTGGGCTGGCGGCTTCTGCTGGGCTTCTTTTAGGCGCGCCAGTTCGGCGGATTTCTGCTGGAGTAGCCGATTGATATCCCCCAACAAGGATTTCTTCTGGGCTTCAATATTAGCCAACATTTCCTGGTACTTCTTTTCTTCTCCTTTAGTATAATTCAAAAGAGATTTTTTGCTGTTTCTCTGACTGGCCAAAGACGCTTTCTGTTGGTTTAATTGGTCTTTAAGCGATTCCAGTTTTTGCCTTTTATCTTCTTTGGCGCTTTTATCATAACTTAACTTTTCTTTAAGGAACTTGAGTTTATCAACTTTTTCCTGAACGCCGTTCTGAAGATTTTCCAGATAGGTCACCTGATTGAAAAAATCGGAAAAATCCTCGCTTTCAAGTATTATTTGCAATTGGCTGGTCTGGTCAAATTCGGCAATGCCCTGAATAATTTTAGCCAAATTATCTTTTTGGATCAAAATATCGTTTTCGGTCTCGTCTATCCCATATTCTAATTGTAATATCTCTAAATTTTTTTGGGAAATATCATCTTCGGTAATATTGATATTAACCTGTAGTTTGCCTATCTGGGCGTCAAAAATCACTATTTGGTTATTTAAGGTCTTTATTTCTCCTTGTTTTTGGTCAATCACCCGCTGGTATTCCTGGACCTGTCTTTCTAATTCCGCTCTTTTTGCCTCCTGCTCTTGAATTTGCCGATTTATTTCGTCAATTATATTTGCCTGCGCCAGCATCGGCAACGCCAAAACCGCGGCGACGACTATTGGAAAAAATCGCCTGAAAAGCACTCCCCTTTCTTTTATAAGATTGATAAACATTACAAACTGTATTATAGCGCATTATTCGCCTTTTTAAGCCGTTTAAGCGTTTTTTCTTTACCTAAGACCTCCATCACTTCAAATGGTCCGGGAGAGGCCCTTTGGCCCGTTAGAGCGACTCTCAAAGGCCACAAGAGTTCCCCTTTGCCGTATTTTTCCGCTAAGGGCATAATTTCGTTTTCCAACGTTTCTCGGTCAAAATTCTCTATTTCGGACAACTTCTTTTCTAATAATTCAAGATTGGCCTTAGCCTCTTTTGATGCCATTTTCTTCCAAATCAGCAACTCTGGCTCATATTTCAAATCGTCCTCAAAAAAGAACTTGGTCGTTTCGCTTATTTGAGACAATTTTTTCATCCGTTCCTGCTCCAAAGCGACTACTTTTTGGGCGTAGTCAAGGTCAACATCCTTGGGCAAATACGGCAAGCATTTTTTGGTCAGTTCGTCCAAATTCATCTGGCGAATATACTGGCTATTAAACCAATTGAGCCGGTCAAGATCAAAAATCGCTCCTCCTTTATGAATTCTTTCCAGAGAAAATTCTTTGACTAATTCGTCCAATGAAAAAATTTCTTTCTCCGTTCCGGGGTTCCAGCCAAGCAAGGCCATAAAATTTATCATTGCTGACGGCAAATATCCCTCTTCTCTATATTGCCGAATAGAAACTGAATCATGCCTTTTACTCATCTTGCTTCTATCTGGACCCAAAATCAGAGGCAAATGCGCAAACTCTGGAATCGCTAAGTCAAGCGCCCGATATAAAAGAATCTGCTTGGGAGTGTTGGAAATGTGGTCCTCTCCTCTGATAACGTGGCTAATTTTCATTTCGGCGTCGTCAACCACTACCCCCAAATTATACAGCGGCGTCTTTTCGTCCTTAGCGATGCTAAAATCGCCCAAGAGATCGCTCTCAAATTCAACCTTCCCCCGAATTAAATCGTTGAAAACAATTTTTTCTCTCGGCGCCCTAAAACGGATAATCCCTTTTTTCGCTTTCCCCTTTCTATGACAGATATGCTTCGGCGCCTCTTTCTTTTCCATCTGTTCCCTTTTCTCTTTTTCTAATTCTTCCTGACTGTGGTCGCAATAAAAGGCCTGGTCCGAAGCTAAGAGTTTTTTAATGTATTTCCGGTAAATTTCCGTTCTGGCGCTCTGGCGAAACGGCCCTTCGTCCCAATCAAGACCAAGCCATTTAATCCCTTCAATAATATCGTCCTCGTATTCTTTTTTGGACCGCTCTAAATCGGAATCCTCTATTCGGAGAATGAATTTGCCCTTATTTTTCCGAGCAAAGAGATAGTTATAGAGAGTTGACCGGGCTGTGCCGATATGAAAAAGACCCGTCGGGCTCGGCGCCATCCTAACTCTGATTTTTGTTTGGCCGCTTGCCATGTTTAAACCTTCAAGAAATTAGATTTATTTATTGCCTTCCCATCTCAATCAACGCCCGAGCAATGTTGTCGGCCGCTTCCAGTCGGGAAAAACTTTTGGCGTTTTCTCTCATTTTTTGAGTCGCCGCCGGGTTATCCAATATCTCTGAAATTTCGCTTAGTAAAAGATGCGGCGTGATATTATCTTGTTCCAGGACCGAAGTCGCGCCGGCCCGGGCGTAAGCAAAAGCGTTTTTTCTTTGATGATCGGAAGGCGATTTGGGAATCGGAATTAAAATGCTTGGTTTGGCGCAAGAAGCAATCTCAAAAATACTGCCGGCGCCGGCGCGAGAAATTATCAAGTCGGACAAAAAATAAGCCGAAGCCATTTGAGATTCGTTTAAAAACGGGAAAAGATGATAATTCGCCGGCAATTCTTTTATTAATCCTCTAACTCCCGCGTAATTCCTATCTCCGCATTGATGGATAACCTCATATTTATCCAAAAGGTCCGGCAAAACAGACAGAATCAATTGGTTAATCTTTTCCGCCCCCTGACTGCCGCCCAGAATAAAAATAACCGGTTTTTGGCTGGCAATATTGAAAGCGCTTTGGGCTTTCTCTCCCTTGTCCAGATTATCCGAAAGACAAGATTGTACCAATTTTAAACGGATTGGATTGCCGACTAAGGCAGTTTTCTTTTTTGAAAAATATCTTTCGGCCGACTGGAAGGAAACAGCCAGCCGTTTTGAAAATATTGCTCCAATTTGGTTAGCCAATCCTGGAATGGCGTCCGATTCGTGGGATAATACCGGAATCCGATAAAGCCAAGCGACAAAAACCGGACAAATACTGCCGCCGCCGCCCTTTGAAAAGACGACATCCGGCATCAAAACATAAAGATGCCAAAACGATTGAATCAGTCCGATGGGTATTTTTAATATATCTAGGACGGTCCAAAGCGAAAAATATCTCCTCAATTTTCCGGTAAAAATTAATTTAACCGCAATCTCCTCTCCCAATAAAACCTCTCTGTAACCGTCGTCTGAACCGATAAAAAACATCTCTAACGGCTCGGCGCCGCCGTAAATTTTCTTCAGTTGTCTGGCAACGGCAATAATGGGGAAAATATGTCCGCCAGTGCCGCCGCTGGTAAAAACTATTCTCATATTTTTAATTTTACTTAGTCTGTTTTGAAATATTAACCACTATCCCCGCCGCCGCCAGGGCGACAGCTAAAGCCGTGCCGCCATAACTGACAAAAGGCAAAGGCATGCCGGTCAACGGAATTATTCTGCAAATCGACGCTATATTAGTAAAGGCCTGGAAAAACAGCCAGCCGATAATTCCGGCGGCAACCAAATAGCCAAATTTATCCGGAGCGTTTTTAGCGATTCTCAACCCCCGCCAAGTCAAAAAAATAAACAGAAAGACCAAAAATCCGGCGCCGATAAAACCAAATTCCTCCGCAATAATAGCAAAGATGGAATCACCGATGACTTCGGGCAGATATTTCCATTTCTGAATGCTGTGTCCCAGCCCCAGCCCGAATAATCCTCCCGAACCGATGGCTAAAAGCGCCTGATTTATCTGATAACCGATGCCTTGCGGATCCATTTCAGGATGAAGGTAAACAGTCAGCCGCTTTATCCGATAAGCCGCTGTCTTTATTAAAACAAAAAAACCGGATATCGCCAATACCCCGACCGACAATAAGTAAGCCGGACTTAATTCGGCTAAAAAATAAATAACGCCGGCAATGAGTAAAATCATGAAAAAAGCGCTCATATTCGGCTGGAGAAGAACCAGCGCGCTGATAATTCCAAAAACGGCCACAAACGGAATTAAACTCTCCTTAATATTTTTTTTGACTTCTCCTTTGCGACTCAAGATGGCGGAAAAATACAGAATAAAAGCCAATTTGACAAATTCAAACGGCTGCAAAGAAATCGGGCCGACCGTTATCCATCTTCTTGCCTCATTGCCTTCGTAGCCCATCCCGGGAAGAAAAACTCCCGCCAAAAGAATCAAACTTAATATTAAAAGCGGCCAAGCGATCTTTTTCCAGAACTGGTAATTTATCCGCTGGCAGATAAAGAAACCGATTACTCCGATGGATAATCCGTAAATAATCTGATGTTTTAAATAATAATAACTTTCGCCGAAATTTTCCTGCGAGATAACCGCCGAAGCGCTTGCCAAAGCAACTAAACCAAAAATAACCAAAGCGAAAATCGCCGAAACGAAGAAGTAATCTGGCTGATGATTTTTCATAATTGATATGAGTGAGGAAATAATAAGCTGGCTTAGTTATTTGCGAAATGAGCGAGTGAAATGAAAATGTATTTTCATTTCGGAGCAAATAAGCAAATACTGCTTGTATTTCCGAGCGAATGAAATTATATCTTTTGATATAATGGTGTTAAATAATTACTTCGGCAAAAACCAAAACCAGACCGATGGCCGCCGCCACTCCG
>PFWG01000058.1:0-1492 GCA_002791035.1 Candidatus Portnoybacteria bacterium CG_4_9_14_3_um_filter_43_11
GATGGTTTTCGCCGCCGCCGGCGGCTTCCAATCCCCTGCGCCTTTCTAAAATGTGGTGTTATTTTAGTATTTGCGCGAACCTTTTTTGAACGAAACTCCTGATGTGCGCCCCGCCACTATTTTTCTGGGGCAAAGGAGGCGGGGCGACGGGCTCGCCCGCGCGGAGGAGGGGTCTGGGGAGGAATGCGGGCGGGTTTCGGACTGGAGGTTTTCGGAAATTCGGCGGCTATCTATCAAATTTTAAAAAATATTCTTTTGGTTTTGATTCCTGCGTAATTATACCAGACCAACTCGGCTCTATCTCTGAGACCTTTTTTATTTCTCCATTTTGCAAACAAAGTGGGTCAATTACTCGTGATTTACAAAATACTTTTCCGTCGTAATTGGTTGGGTCATTTCTGAAACCAATTTTATTGTTCATTCTATCAAATAGTAAATTCAATTTTGAATCAGTTTTAATATGTGGCTCTATTTTTTCTAAAACAATTTTATCGGTGGTATATAAATCAGTCTCGGAGATGTAATTTTTTGAAAGCGCGTACCGGAGATAATCTCCAACCGTTCTAAACATAACTGCAGAAGGCAATCCGGCATAATAGCTTGTATTGAGTTTCAGAAACAATTCCGCATATTTTTTTGCGCTTTCAAAATTTTTAAAAATCCACTGGCCATTTTCTGCTGAAAGATTGTCAATAAAATACTTCCCGTTTTCAATCTCTCTAAAAATGGTGGCAGTTCTTAATGAATAATCAATTCTGTCCGCGCATAAATCTGGCAAATCTTTTTCTTTTAGCGGAAAATTTTTGTCGTCCAAAATATACTCTAAATCCAAGTTGTATTTTTTGAGTATTTCGGGGACTTCTGACTTTCTGACAAATTTGTCGAAAACATTATCCTGATGATTATGTTCTTTTTCAGAGCCAGCGTCTAAAACATAATCTATGCAATGAGAAAAAGCCGAGTGAGAAACATCATGAATAAGACCAGTAATTTGTTCCTCAATCGGCGCGCCATAGATTTTTAAGAGCAAATAGACGCCAATTGAATGTTCAAAGCGAGAATGCGCCGTTCCTGGAAAATGGGGTTCAGAGTATCCTGCTTGGTCTATTCCCTTTAATCGTTGAAGGGTTCTGGAATTTATCAATTCCAAAATAACGGGTTCCTCAATTTCAAAATTTCCATATACTCTATCCGTGTATTTCATAATTTACTTTAATTTTTCAACAAGTTCTCTGATCTCTGGAACAGTGGACTCAGCGGGAGTCGAACCCACGTCTCCGCAATGCGAATGCGGCGTACTGCCACTATACTATGAGCCCATAATCCGGCTAGATGAGGGTTTAGCCAAAAATTTAAAACTGAAATTCTGAACCTTGACAGTTTTAGGTTTTTTTTGGTGGCAAAAAATTTAAGGAATAGAAACCTACCAAGAACTACAAGCCGGCTCCTCACTACACAACATCCATGCCCACGTTGGACGCACCGGGTCATA
>PFWG01000058.1:1499-3992 GCA_002791035.1 Candidatus Portnoybacteria bacterium CG_4_9_14_3_um_filter_43_11
TGGTCGGCGCTTGGAAAACTTTCTGGGCCGATGGCGTGATCAAGTAATTTATAGATTGCGCCAGTTGAGCGATAAAGATATCCAGACCAACCAGTTCGATTATCTAATGGATCAATCGGCAAAACACTCATGTAATCCGGAGTCAAACCGGGTATATAGGCGTTTGCGCCGCTGGTAGTCCCCGACTACCGCCATTAACACAAACGCCCCACCAAGACCCTCCTGTTGACGGATAAGCATTATTGCTATCATAATACATTTCCAAGGCTAGTTGTAATTGCTTTAAGTCCGACATACGTCTTGCGTCCCTGGCTTTTACTCGAGCGCTATTAACACTGACTAAAACAATGCTAGCCAATAATCCAATAATGGAAATGACAACTAGAAGCTCAATTAGGGTAAACCCTGCGGACTGTCGTTTTATACAGGGGGAAAACGTGGTCATATTTTAAGATTTATTCAAATTACTATTGAAGACGAGGTGGTCCATCGGAAGGATAAATTATTCTTTGTCCGGGAGGCGCTTTTATTTCAGTTTTGCCTCTCCCGCCAAAAATCAAAAACAAAGCAATAATAATCGCCACTGCCACAAACCCAATCAAAACATAATTTGCTTGTTTTTCATCTTTGACGAGTCCACCCGAATACTTAATTACCCACTGAATAATTTTCGGCGTGCCGGGGTAAAAGACTTGGACAGACTCCTGCCCTTCATCCTGAGATTTTACGCCGGTGTCGGAATCTTTGAGCGCGCCGCTTAAATATATTTCTTCTTTGTTTTCTTTTTCCTGATTCATATCTTATACCAAAAATGAAACAATCAGCAGGGCGACGATATTGAGAATCTTTATCATTGGGTTGATAGCCGGGCCAGCGGTGTCTTTATACGGGTCGCCGACAGTGTCGCCGGTGACGGCGGCCTGATGGGCCGGGCTGCCCTTGCCGCCGAGATTGCCTTGCTCAATATATTTCTTGGCGTTGTCCCAAGCGGCGCCGCCCGAGGTCATTGAAAGGGCGACAAAAATGCCGGTAATGATACTTCCGACCAACAGGCCGCCCAGCGCTTCGGCGCCCAACAGAAATCCGACTGCGATCGGGGCGACCACCGGCAAAAGGGCCGGCAGAATCATCTGTTTGATGGCGGCTTTGGTGACGATATCAACCGCTTTTTTGTAATCCGGTTTGGCAGTGCGGGCCATAATTCCCGGAATTTCGCGGAATTGCCGCCGGACCTCCTCTACGACTTTGCCGCCGGTTTTGCCGACCGCCTGCATGGCGAAAGAGGCGAACAAATAGGGCAGAAGTCCGCCGATAAAAAGTCCGATAATGACGCGGTAGTCGCTTAATTCAAAGGTGATGCCGGCGGCTCCCTTGGCGGTAATTTCTTCCACATAGGAAGCGAATAGAACCAGCGCCGCCAGCCCGGCCGAAGCAATGGCGTAGGCCTTAGTAACGGCTTTGGTGGTGTTGCCGACGGCGTCCAGCGGGTCGGTGACATCGCGGACTTTTTTGTCCAAATTAGCCATCTCGGCGATGCCGCCGGCGTTATCGGTGATTGGACCATAGGCGTCAATGGCGACAACAATGCCGGTCAGCGACAGCATTGACATTGCCGCCAAGGCAATGCCGTAAAGGCCGGCGAACTGAAAGGCGGCGAAAATGCCGGCCGAGATAATCAGGATTGGCCAAAAAGTAGAGCGCATGCCGACGGCCAGGCCGGTGATAATGTTGGTGGCGTGGCCGGTTTGAGACGACTGGGCGATACTTTGGACCGGTTTGAATTTGGTGGAAGTGTAGTATTCGGTGACGACAAACATCGCCGCCGTCACGGCGAGTCCGACCAGAGCGGCGAAATAGATATTGTTGGTTTCAAGGCCGTTAAAAATTCCTCTTTGGGCGAAGCGGTCTATGACAAAATAGAATCCGGCGGCGGCCAGAATCGCCGAGGCGATCAGGCCTTTGTAGAGCGCCCACATAATTCGGTCTTTCCTGCCTAATCGGACAAAAAAGATTCCGATCACGCTGGCTAAAATGGAAACTCCGCCCAAGAGCAAAGGCAGGATAATCGCCGACGGATTGGCGGAAAAAATGATTGAGCCCAGCAGCATGGCGGCGACAGCGGTGACGGCGTAGGTTTCAAACAAATCGGCGGCCATGCCGGCGCAGTCGCCGACATTGTCGCCGACATTGTCGGCGATGACAGCCGGGTTGCGCGGGTCGTCTTCCGGTATGCCGGCTTCAACTTTGCCGACCAAATCGGCGCCGACATCAGCGGCTTTGGTGAAAATCCCTCCGCCTAAACGGGCAAAAATTGAAATCAAACTGCCGCCAAATCCGAGCGCGATCAAACTGGTCAAATCGCGGGTAAAATAGTAAAAAGCGCTTACTGATAAAAGTCCCAAGCTGACGACCAAAAGGCCGGTGACGGCTCCTCCCCTAAAGGCGACCGAGAGAGCTTTTTTAATTCCCTTTTTGGCCGCTTCGGCGGTTCGG
>PFWG01000015.1 GCA_002791035.1 Candidatus Portnoybacteria bacterium CG_4_9_14_3_um_filter_43_11
GAGCCAACGACACTAACACTGCTTGGCACGTGCGCCTGGACAACGGCTACACGAACCACGGTACTAAGACGGTTGCCACCGATTCCCGTTGTGTTCGTTAGGGTCTGGCGGGGTAATTTGGAGAATAGTCATTCTGGGCCGAAGGTATTGTCATTCTGAGCCGTTAGGCGAAGAATCTATGCCATTAGATCCTTCGGTCGCCTTGGCCCTTTGGGCTTCGCTCCCTCAGGATGACAATGGCACCCTCAGGATATAGATGACGAGATTGCCCTAAGGGGAAGAGGTAGATAGCGAGAGAAACAAGAAAACCGCACCGATAACTCCATAGAATAAAAAAAACAGGGCACAAGTCCCTGCTCCGGTATCAGATTTAAGTTAAGGTCAGGTCTTTAATTTCAGGTCTAACTTTTCGGCAATTTGGAGTATCCACTTTTCATGTCGATCAACTTTACTAGCGAGCATTTTTAACTCTTGAGTGTAGTCGGCTATGACTTTAGCCAGACCATCAATGGAATTTTGTAAGCCCGAGAATTTCTGATTCATTTCATCTTTAAGACCTTGTAAATCTTTATGGGTAGCAAAAACTTCATCTAATATCTTAGTATTAGATGCGTGAAATTCATCGCGACTAACAAGCGCATCAGTAAGTTTTTCAATGTCTTTATCTGTCAGCATATATCATCATTATAATTCAAGTTAAATCAATGTCAAGTAGATGTACTGGTTCACCGCATATCCGACGGGCAGGTGGACAGGAGAACAAAAAAATATTAAAATAACAAAATTAAAAAAATAATTAAAAAAAGGAAAAAAATATGCTAAAAAAAATACTGAATTTCATCATCAAGTTTTCGCTTTACGCGCTGGTTTTCCTGACGCCTTTGTTTTGGCTGCCTTGGGCGGTGGAGGTGTTTGAGTTTAACAAGCAGTATTTGCTGTTTTCTCTAATCGGCCTGGCGTTTTTGGCTTGGCTGGCCAAGATGATTTTTATCCGCCGAAAGGTTGTTTTCCGCCGGACTTCGCTGGACTTGTGGGTGGTGGTTTTCGCTCTAATAATGATTTTGAGCGCGGTTTTTTCGGTGGACGAGATTTCTTCCTGGCTCGGTTTTTACGGCCGATTCAGCGATTCCGTTGTTGTTTTGCTGGCGGTTCTAATCAGTTATTTTGTCGTCGTGAACAACGTCAAAATAGAAAAAGGTTCTCTTAAAACGATTTTCCGGCTGATTTTGCTCTCGGCGTTTCTATCCATCGCCGCCGCGCTCTTATCGGTTTTCGGCCTTTGGCAAAAAATACCCGTCGGCTGGCCGCCCATGATGGCGTTTAAGTCGTTTAACGGCGTCGGCGCGTCGCTGGAGGCGTTCAGTATTTATTTGGTCGGCATAATCGGCCTTTTGGTCGGAATGTTTTTACAGCGGATAAACCTGTTCAAAAGCCGGGCGTTTTCCGGTTTGATTGAAATTCTGCTGTGCGGCTTGGCGGTCTTTTTGCTGATGGTGGCGGGGTTTTCTCCGGCTTGGTTGATTTTAGGCGTAACAATGCTGATTTTGTTTGTCATCGCGCTTTGGACGAGAATGTTTAAGGAACGGGTCAATCTGCTGACCTTGCCGATTGCCCTGATTCTTATCGCCGCTTTTTATTGGTTTGGCGTTCCGTCAAAAATCGGTCTGTTGAGCGGGCTGTCTTTCCAGGGGTTAAATCCTTCCCGAGAGGTTGTTTTGGATTATGAAACCGCCGCCAAAGTCGCTTGGCAGGGACTGAAATCCTATCCGATTTTGGGCTCCGGCCCGGGGACATTTGTAAATGACTTCGCCAAATTTAAGCCGGTTTCTTTCAACGCCGCCGAATTTTGGAATATCCGGTTTGACAAAGCGCCCAGCCAAATCTTGGAAATGGCCGCCGCCGCCGGCGTTTTGGGGCTGTTGTCCTATCTGATGCTTATTGTTGTCTTCGCTTTGCTTGTTTTTGTCTTCTTCAGCCGGAAAAAGATGGAGGCCTTGGCAAAGGGGAAGGGCGAGGCGGAAAGCGATTATTCCAAATTTGGCTTACCTTTGGCGCTGGGCTGGCTGTCGCTTTTTTTGGGTCAGATTTTCTATTACCAGAATACGGTTTTGCTTTTTTACTTTTGGCTTTTTACGGCGCTGCTGCTAATTGTCTGGCAGGGTCTCCAAGGCGGTCCGGCCAAGAAAATTGAGTTTTCGTTTAAAAAAATTCCGGAAGTCGGGCTGATCTTCAATGTGATTTTTCTGATTTTGGTTTTTGCCGCCGTCGGCCTGTTTTATTTGGCCGGCCGGTTCTATTGGGCGGAGGTTAAGATGAGCCAGCCGATAGACAGCAATGAAGAACTAATTTCTGTTTTTGAGCAGGCGGTCAATTTAAACAATTATCGGGAAAATTACCGCCAAGGCCTGGCGCGGGCCTATTTGACCGGCGCCTGGAACGAAGCCAACAAACCGGAGGCGGACAGGAACATCAATTTGATTCAGGCCCTGGCGGCCGGCGCCATCCAGCAGGCCAGAGAGGCCGTCGCTCTTTCTCCCAATTCGGTCGGCGCTCAGGAAAATTTGGGAATGATTTACCGCGATTCGTCCGGGCTGGTCGGCGGGACATTGCCCTTTGCCATAGAGGCCATGAACAAAGCCAAAGAACTGGAGCCGACTAATCCGGTTTTTTACCGCGAAATCTGCCGGCTACGCCTGCTGGACGAAGAGGCGGACTTGGACGAGACCCTGGGATACTGCCAGAAGGCGGTTGACTTAAAGCCCAATTATCTGGACGCCAATATCCAGCTAGCTTTGGTCTATGAGAAAAAAGGGGAATTGGAGCGAGCGGTCAAACAAATGGAATCCTTGCTTAACAAACTGAAAGGGGTCAGTTTTGAGCGGGGTTCGGCTTTGGCCGGTGCCGCCACCGAGATATATTTCCAGTTGGGCCGGTTGCATTTCAACCTGAATGATTTAGACAAGGCGGTCCCGATGTTTGAACAGGCGGCGATTATCACGCCCGGTTACGCCAACGCCCGCTACGCTTTAGCCCTGTCTTACGCCGGCAAAGGAAGAAACGAGGACGCTCTGATTCAACTTCAAATCGTTGACCAGTTGGCGCCGAACAACGAGAATGTCAGGGCGCTGATGGAGCAACTGAGCGGAACGCCAGCCGGGGAAACGCCAGCCGAGCAACCGGCTGGGCAATAAATTCCGTTTCTAACTGCGCTGTTGACACTTTTGGGGGTTTATGTATACTTAAATTATATTCTTACTTTGATTCTTGGAGTTATAGTTATATAACTAGATTTTAATAATGTTCTTCCCGGATTGAAAATGCGGGGAGGTTTATTTTATGTCTAAAAAGGGTCTTCTGGCTGACCGCCGGTTTAAGTCCGCCGCCGGCGTTTTTAAAAGCGGTTTTTCGTCCGTTTACGCCCAATACCGGGCGAAGGGAATTGCCGCCGGCCTGATAAAATTTGACATACCAAACCTGATTGAAGTCCAAAAGAATTCATACGATTGGTTCTGGCAAAAAGGGCTAAAAGAACTTTTTGATGAATTTTCTCCGATTCGCGACTGGAGCGAAGACAATCTGGAACTTTACTTTTTGGACTACCGCCTGGAAGAGCCAAAATATACCGAAACCGAAGCGAAAGCCCGTAATGTGTCATACGAGGCCTCTTTATATTGTCGGGTTAAGCTGGTCAATAAAAAAACAAAAGAGGAAAAGGAACAAGAAATCTTTATGGGCGACTTTCCGCTTATGACCGAAAGGGGGACTTTTCTCGTCAATGCGGTTGAAAGGGTTGTCATTTCCCAGTTGATTCGTTCCGCCGGGGTGCTTTTTGTTTCTCAATTTTCAAAGGGCCAGCAGTTTTTCGGCGCCAAGGTGATTCCGAACCGCGGCGCCTGGCTTGAATTTGAAACCGACTCGGGAAAAGTCATCAGCGTCAAAATAGACCGGAAGAGAAAAA
>PFWG01000056.1 GCA_002791035.1 Candidatus Portnoybacteria bacterium CG_4_9_14_3_um_filter_43_11
TTTTTGGAAGCCAAAGCGATAGTTTGCGAGCCGCGCCGTTCGGCGCGGCGAGCAAACCTCTGTTTCCCCCCGCAAAAAATCAGGAAGTCTAGTTTGGTGCGCCTGGAGGGAGTCGAACCCCCGACCTAATGCTTAGAAGGCATCCGCTCTATCCGCTGAGCTACAGGCGCGTATTAAAACTATACCGAAATTTCGTAAAAAGGCAAGTTAAAAACACTCCGGCGCCGTCAATCAGAATGTCTCTGACTACTCCCTGCCTTCCCAAAACAAAGGTCTGGTGATATTCGTCGGAAGCGGCATAGAGAAGCGCCAAAATCATCGCCAGAAACAAAAGCTGGCGGCGGTTCAAACGATGTTCTTTTAGCGCTCGGATTAAAAAAAGAGTTAAAACGGCATATTCGGCAATATGAGCTAGTTTTCGCAAAATAAAATCCCACTGGTTGGGCAAGCCTGATTTCAAGTCCGGCTGGCTGGAGAAAAAGAAAATAACCCCCGCCCAGAGAAACACCCAGAGCCAGTTTTTAAGTTTATTATCCAAATTATTTTTCAAAAAAATTTAGGAAATCTTTCACTGTCCCGGCATTTAAAATATCTTTGGGGGTTGCCCAGCCGCGCCGGGCCTGGGCAATGCCTAATTCCATCATTTTTAATCCCTGAGGATTATGAGCATCGGTGCCAATGGTCAACTTGGCGCCGGCGGCAATGACCTGACGGATATCAATATCTCTCAAATCCAAGCGGTTAAAGTAAGCGTTGATTTCCAGCGCCGTTTTGTTTCTCTTGGCTGCTTGAAAAATTTTACCAAAATCAAAGAAGTAACCCTCTCTCTTTTGAATTATTCGGCCGGTCGGATGAGCGATAATATCCACATTGGGATTTTCTATTGCCCGGAGCAGCCGTTTGGTCATATCGGTTTTAGACATCTTAAAGCCGGAATGAACGCCGGCGACAACAACATCCAATTTGGCCAAAACTTCGTCTTTAATCGCCAAGCCGCCGTCCATCTTGATGTCCACCTCGCATCCTTTTAAAATTTTAATCCCTGAAATTTCTTTGCCAATTTTATCAATCTCTCGCATCTGTCTTAAAAGCCGCTTCTCATCCAGGCCGTTGGCAATTTTGAGAAATCCGGCATGGTCGGTAATGACGATGTACTGATAGTCCATCTTTTTGGCCGCCTTAGCCATCGCTTCTATTGTCTCTGTCCCGTCCGACCAGTCGGTATGACACTGGGTTTCTCCCTTGATATCGTCGTAGCCGATAATTTTCGGCAATTCGTTTTTTAGCCCCGCTTCAATTTCGCCGGTATTGGTTCGCAGTTCCGGCTCAATGTAGGGCAGACCAATGGCCTGATAAACCTCTTTTTCCGTCCGGCCGGCGATTCTGGTCTTCCTTTTATAGACCCCGTATTCGTTCAATTTCAGTCCCTTTTTTATCGCCAAGCGCCGGAGTAAAATATTATGTTCCTTGTTGCCGGTAAAATACTGCAGGGCGGCGCCGAAACTAACTCTTTTGACTACCCTTAGGTCGCAGTCAAAGCCGCCCTTAAACCTGACCGACGACTTGGTTGGCCCTTTGGCCCAGACCTTGACGATGCCGGGCAAAGAAACAAAATGCTCCATGACTTTGTCCGGCTGGGACGAAGTCGCCAGAAGATCAACGTCGCCGACGGTTTCTTTCATCCGCCTGACCGAACCGGCGGCGCTGATCTGGCCGACTTCGGGCAGTTTTTCCAGTCCCCCGACAACTTCTCTGACGACCGGCAGAATGGCGCCGAGTAAAAATCGGCCTTTGCTTGTTTTAGCAAACGCAATTGCCTGCAAGATATTCTTTTCGCTCTTGGCGCCAAAGCCCTCTAAAGCGGCTATTTCCCCGACCCTGGCCACTTTTTCCAAGTCCTTTAGATTCCTGACGCCAAGTTTCTGGTAAAGGGTCTTAATTTTTTTCGGACCGATCCCTTCCACCTTAGTCAGCGCTTCCACGTCTACCGGCGACTCCTTTTTTAATTTTTGGTATTCTTTGATTTTTCCGGTCTTTAAATACTCTTCCATCTTTTCGGCGATGCCCTGGCCAACTGACGGGATTTCTTTCAACGCTTTCGCTCCTCCTTCACGATAGATATCGCCAATGTCTCTTTCCAGAGAATCTAAAACCCGGGCGACTCGGCTGTACGCCCGGGCTCTAAAACCGTCCTCTTTCATCTCAAGGAATTCCGACATCTGGGAAAAAATTTGAGACAATTCCAGATTTTTCATTTTTCCGACCCTTTACTGTTCCTTGGGAGTAGCGTCCTTGGCGCCGATAAAATTTATCCCTCGCTCGGTTTTCGGCATGACATCTCTTTTTATGAACAGCGGCAGAAACGAACCCAAAAGAATAAAGGCGGCGACGCCGATAAAAAGCGTCTCAAATCCAAAGCGCGTCGCGATGATGCCTCCCAGCGCGCCGGCGACGCCGGCGCCGGCGCTGACCACGGCGCTTCTGACGCTCCAGCTAAACGCTTCTTTGCCTTTGTCAATATGGCGGGTAAAAATAGCCGTATAGCCGGGGATATTCATCCCCAAGCCGACGGCGGTAAACGCCTGCAAAAGATAAATCTGCCAAGGAAAACGGGCAAAGACATAGCCCAAAACGGAAAAAGCGGCCAAGACGCTGCCAAGGGCGATAAACAAAAGGTCGTCCTTTTCGCCGTGGTTTTTGTCCAGATACCGGCCAAGAGGAATAACCACCAGTGATTCAACAATCCAATAAATGGCGGCGGCGTAGCCGACCGTCTCCAGATTCCCGCCCTCAATCCTGTCAGTCAAAAAAATAGCGAAAATCGGATTGACGAAACCCAAGCCGCCGGCCAGAGCTACATCGGCCACTATCAGAATCTTAATAATTTTGTTCATAATATTTTAATCATATCAAAACTTCGGGAAAATAAAAAGGGCGGCCTGTTTTACACAGACCGCCCCACCCGTTTTCCGCTATTTAAACTCGGGATAGTTTTCCTCTTTGCACGGAGAGCAAAGAGAATGAGAAAACTCTATCCCGAACCGGAGGAGATATTCTTCCACCGGAATCCAATTCCCATCTTCATCGCGGACTTTTTTACAGAAAGAACAGATTGGAATAATCCGCGACAAAAGTTCATTTATTTTTTCCGAGTTTTCCAATTCAAAACCCTCCTTTCAAGTTTCTCCGATTATACCATATTAGCATAATTTGTCAATGGCAGGTAGCGATTCGTTTAATTCCCAGCCAGATTCCTTTGAGCACCCCTTCTTTTTCTATCGCCCGACAGGCGTATTCAGAACAAGTCGGTTGATGGCGGCACTGCCCCAACAGCCGCAAAACCGGAAAGACGCCGTGGTCGGGCGAAATGGTTTTTTGGTAAAGTTTGATTAGAAACAAAATAACTGATTTCATCTCTGTGTCGTAAATCAAATAATTGAGGCCGTCCATTTCTTAATGAACGGCCTCCGGTCAAGCAACTGCGACCTCCACTTCTTTTCGCGCCGGATAATCCCTTTTCAGGGTTAAAATCCGATTAGGAAGATATTCCGGCCGGATATTTTCCACAACCACTTGCCGGTGGCAGTAGTAACAAAAGAAGTGAACTCCCGCCGCCGAAACCTTTAAAAATTCCATCTGCGTCCCGTCGCACTCGGGACAAAGGTACTCAGACATAAACACCTCCTTTTTTGATTTTTACCACTCTACCTAAAAAAG
>PFWG01000007.1:0-708 GCA_002791035.1 Candidatus Portnoybacteria bacterium CG_4_9_14_3_um_filter_43_11
CTAATCAAAGTGTAAGAAACACTCGCGTTGTTTACGCTTTTGGAAGAAAAAACAATCTAAACTGACCCGGTTTGTCATCCTAAGGACGGAGCCCCATTGTCATCCTGAGGGAGCGAAGCGACCGAAGGATCTAAACAGAATAGATTCTTCGCCTAACGGCTCAGAATGACAAACCAGTAACGACTCAGAACGACAGAAAAGAATTTTAATGATTTTTGTAAACAACGCGGGGGATTCTTATATATTTTTCGTTCGTAAGTTTTATTTATGTTTAACTTCGAAAAATTTAGGCGGGTAAAGAATTTTCTAGCTATCTTGCCGATTTTTTTAACGGCCTTTGTCTGGGTTTTTTCCGGTTGGCCGGATTTGGCAGAGGCCGTCTGTGCCGCCGGAGATTCAGGAAGCGCGGGCTAATACTACTGGACAAACATATCCAACTCTTGGAGAAACGGTGTCTGAAAATCCATGGTCGGATAATAGTTGGGCTACGCCGACCAGTATCTATTCTGATGATGCGGCTACAGCCAATGTAACCCCAGCGACTTTTGACACCGATGACCAGACTTATGTCTTAAAGGCAACCGGCTTTGACTTTAGCGCCATACCGGACAATTCCACCATTAACGGCGTAACAGTTCGCCTAAATGCGTGGTATAGAACCGGACAAGGTTCCGGGTCAGTTGATTTGTGTCAATTGCTTGATATCTC
>PFWG01000007.1:750-3709 GCA_002791035.1 Candidatus Portnoybacteria bacterium CG_4_9_14_3_um_filter_43_11
TCTGACCACAACTGACACAACAATTATTACTAAAGGCAGTGCGTCAGATTTATGGGGAAACGCTCTGACTGCCGCTTGGGTGAAAAACGCCAACTTTGGGGTTGCAATTGGTATTTTAGCTACTGCGAAGAACGCCGATGTGGATGTGGATTATATAACTATTGAGATAGATTACACGCCGCCGGCCGAAACAGTCAGCTGTTCCACTGAACCGGCCCAGACCGGTTTTGAAACCTTGACTGTTGATTCAATTTTTACGGCTACTTCCACGGCTACTACAACGATGTCTTGCACTTACGCGGCTGGTTGTACTCTATACGTCAAGGATGCCGGCAATACTTCCAACCCGGGTCTTTACAGCGCCGGCGCCGGTGATTTGATTAACTCTTCGGCGGCCACGCTATCGGCTGGCAGCGAAGGCTATGGCATTCAGGCCGCCACAACCACGGCTGGCACCGGAGTGGAATTGCTGATAGACGCCGCTTACAATAAAACCTGGGAAAGCGATGATGTTGGCGCTTTCGCGACAACTGACCAGACGCTAACTTCATCAGACGACCCGATTAGCGGCAAAGAAACCATAGTTAATTTCAAAGCGACTATCAGCGGTTTGAATAAGGCGGGAAATTATGTGGATACGATTACTTTTGAGTGTTTGGGCAATAGTTAGACAACGCCAATTTTGGAGGTATTAATTTCATGAAAAATAAAGAGTTTGTTGCTGTTCTGATTGTTTTTGGATTAACCGCTTTTCTTTTTCCTTTATTAACTCAAGCTGTAACAGTGGGACCGATAAAATTAGAATATTCCGTTGACCCGGGAGATGTAATTTCCGGAGAGGTTTTTCTTTTTAACGAAGGCAAGAAAACAGAAACTTTTTATCCGGTTTTTGAAAAATATACCGAAGTTGACGGCAAGAAAAAGTTTCTTACCGGAGAAAGTGAAATAGTTCAATGGTTTGACCTGCCTTTTTCAAAAACATTAGCAGCTAACCAACAGGCAAAACTTCCTTTTACTCTTAGAATTCCGGAGAATGCCGAACCGGGAGGCCATTTTGCGGTAATGTGGTGGGGCACGGCTCCGCCGGTTAAAGAAGGAGGAGAACAAGTGTCTATTACTACCCGGGCCGGTATTTTAATTTATCTGCGCGTTTCCGGCGAAGTTGACGAATCCGGCCAATTAGTCGGTTTTTCTACTAAAGACCAAAAAAGGATTTTTAGCAGCCGGCCGATATCTTTTGATATTATTTTTGAGTCCACTGGAAGCGTTCATTTAAAACCGCAGGGAGAAGTTCAAATTAAAAATATTTTTGGCCGGACTAAAGCGGTTTTAGAAGTCAATGAAGACCAAGCGCAGGTTTTTCCTAAAAACAAAAGGACCTTTAATGTGGTTTGGGCCTCTTTAGGAGCAGATGAAAACAAAGGAGGGATTTTGGGCGGATTAATAAATGAATGGCAAAATTTCGCCTTTGGTTTTTATAAAGCCAATCTAAGTTTGGAATATGGCGAGGAAGTAAAAGAAGTAAAAGACAGCTTTGTCTTTTTTGTTATTCCTTGGAGAATTTTATCTTTAATTCTAATAATTTTGTTTTTCTTGGGACTTGGATTTATTAAGGGGTTAAAGAAATATAATCAGTGGATTATCGCTAAATATCAAAAATAATATTTACCTTTATGGGTTTTTATGAAATTTTCCAACCGTTTAATTTTTTTTATAATATTTGTTTTGGCGGCTACTCTGACAGCGGCTTATTTTTTTCCTGTTCAAGGTTCTTCGGTAACTCTATCGGCTTATATCGCTTCAATCTGCGGCAATGGAACACAGGAATTAACTGAGCAATGCGATGGTTCTGATTTAAATGGGCAAACTTGCGCCGGCCTTGGTTATGATAGCGGCGCTCTGAGTTGCGGCGCTAATTGCGCATTTAATGCTTCGGCTTGCGCTGCCGCGCCAGCGCCATCGGGAGGCGGCGGCGGAGGAGGAGGCAGCGGCGTTATTTATACTCCGCCCGCCACTGGCGTTACTCTTCAAGGCAAGGCCTATCCCAATGCTCCGCTGACTGTTCTTAAAGACGGACAAGTTGCCGCTATAACTAAAGCAGATTCATTCGGCGATTTTAAGATTCAGCTTACCACTATTACAGCTGGCGCTTACACTTTCGGTATTTGGGCAGAAGATAAAGATGGCGTAAAATCGGTTACTTTTAGTTTTACAGTAACAGTCATTGCCGGAACGGTGACGACAATTAGCGGAATTTTTATTCCCCCCACTATTAATTTAAGCCAACAGAATGTCAGTCGCGGCGAGATTTTGGATATTTACGGGCAAACAGCGCCGCAAAGCAGTGTTGATGTCCATATCTATTCTGATGAAATAGTCAAGAAAGCCGAAGCTGACAAAAATGGAAGCTGGAATTATTCTTTAAATACAACTGATTTAAATGAGGGAGCGCATACCACTAAAGCTAAATCGGATTCAAACGGCCTGATCAGCACTTTTTCTCAAACCCTGTCTTTTTATATCGGCCGAGGAATCCCTGGCGCTATTTGTCAATGGGCTAACTTAAATGGCGATGGTCGGGTTAATTTGGTTGATTTTAGTATTTTGCTTTACTGGTGGGGACGGGCTAACGACTGCGCTGACCAGAATAAAAATGGGGTGGTGGATTTAGCTGATTTCAGCGTCATGATGTATTACTGGACCGGTTAATAATTATTAAATTAAAATGCGGAAGACGAAGTTACAATTTAAAATATCCTTTAGTATATTTTTAGGAATTGTTTTCTTTTTTCCATTCAAGGCGGAAGCCGCCAAGCTGTATTTAGCGCCGGTTGAACGCGAATATTATGTCGGAAATACCGTGATTGCGGAAGTAAGATTAGATGTCAAAGACGAATGCGTTAATGCGGTTAAAGCCGATTTAAGTTTTTCCAAAGATAATTTAGAAGCGGTAGATTTC
>PFWG01000002.1:0-1926 GCA_002791035.1 Candidatus Portnoybacteria bacterium CG_4_9_14_3_um_filter_43_11
CCTTAATTAAATTGGTTCGGCCGGGCAAATTAAACATTTTCTTAAAAGCGTTGGAAATTTCAACTAAATTAAGTCCAAAACCCATCCCTACTCCTGCCGCCGCCGCCACGGCAAAAACCTGTTGTTTTCCTATCATCTTTTCAACCCTGAAAGGCACGATACTTCCCTCGTACTCAAGTTTGAAAGTGGCGCCGTAATCACCTTTGTCCAAATCAGACAAGTAAAAATTGTAATTGGATATTTGGATACTGGCTCCTTCGCCAAATCCATAAGTTATTGTTTTTATCCCTTCGGGAAGCCCGTCAGCCATCATTCTGACGCTGATATCGTCGTAATTTAAAACAACCAGGCCTTCTTTGACGACCGACTTGGCTAAAATTGATTTTTCTCCGATCAATTCATCTTTTTCGGGAAAAAATTCCAAATGGGTGGGAAATTCGCCGATAGCGGTAATCACCGCCGCGTCCACCGGCACAAAACCGGTCAAATAGGCCATGTCGCCCGGCCGGTCAACGCCCATTTCCAGGACTAAAATCTCGGGATAGTCCCGGCCTGAAATAATTATCCTGATTGCCTTTAAAAAAACCTTCGCCCAAAGCAAAAAAGAGCCACCGCCGCCCTCAATGCCTAAAATAGTCAGCGGCACCCCGATTTCATTGTTGTAGTTTCTCTTGTTGCTCCGCACCCGGAAATATTTTCCTAAAACCTGATAAATTGCTTCTTTGGCGCTGGTTTTTCCGACACTGCCGGTAATCGCGACGATTTCCGGCTTGTATTTCCGTAAAATAATTTTAGAAAATATCCTTAAAATATATTGTAAAATTCTTTTCATAAGATTGGTAATATCTTAAACTTATTGCGGCGGTATTTCCAAATAGCCAAACAAATAACTGGCTAATTTTTTGAAGACCGGAACGACCGAACTTTCGGCAAAACGAATTCCTTGCGGCTGGTCCATTTTTATCAAAATAACAAACTCAGGGTTAAAGGCCGGCGCGAACCCGACAAAACTATGAATGGTGCCTTCCGAATACCCGCCTTTTTCCGGGTCGGGAACCTGGGCTGTGCCGGTTTTTCCCGCAATGCTATAGCCAGAGACCTTAGCTGATTTGGCATGTCCATTATCGACTACGCTTACGAGCATCTTGGTCAGTTTCCCTGCCGTCTCGGAAGAAATTACCCGTCTGATTTCCTTTGGTTGGACGACTTCTTTTTTGCCATCGGGCCAAATTTTTTTCTCAACTAAATACGGACGCATTAATTTCCCTTCGTTGGCAACGGCGGCAATAGCGTTAATCATTTCCAGCGGCGTGACGGCGATACCCTGACCAAATGAGATCGTGGCTAAATTTATTTCTCGACCGCTAAATAGATTGGAAATGTCGCCTCCGACTTCGCCGACCAGATCCACTCCTGTTGGCTGACCAAAACCGAATTTTTGAACATAATCCTGAAAAGCACTTTCTCCCGCCGTCTGCTGGACAAAAACCGCTCCGGTATTGATTGATTTCTCCAAGACCTGCATCATGGTTTGTTCGCCGTAAGACTTGCCGTCAGCATTGCCGATAAAACTGCCTTTTATCTGAATCCGGCCTTCGTCGTAATAGGTTGTCTCCGGTCGGACTTTGCCGGTATCCAGACCAATGGCCATGGTAATCGGTTTGAAAATAGAACCTAACTCATAGACCTTTTGGATGCCAGGGTTTAAAAATACATCGGTATTTTTTTCTTTCTTATACTCGTTCGGATTAAAAACCGGGCGGCTAGCCATAGCCAGGATAGCCCCGGTCTTGGGATTCATCGCGATGATATCGCCGCTGGTCGCCTGCCACTTCTCCAACAATTCATTCAGTTCTTTTTCCGCCCTAAACTGGATGTTCTGGTCTATGGTTAAAACCAGATCGGCGCCGTCTTCCGCCGGTTTAA
>PFWG01000002.1:1941-3539 GCA_002791035.1 Candidatus Portnoybacteria bacterium CG_4_9_14_3_um_filter_43_11
AAGGAATCCAATATCCGGCGGTGTCCTTTTCTCCGGCAATAAAGCCGTCTTTCCCCTTTAGTTCGTTTTCATAATAACCTTCTAGGCCGTATTGGCCAATCTTGCCGTTATCGTCCATTCCGACAAATCCGGTGATATGACCGGCTAAACTATCATTCGGATAATATCGCCAGATCTCGGAAGAAATTCCCACCCCTTCATCCTCCAAGTTCTTGATTTGCTCGGTGATTTCTTTCTCAACTTTATGCTTTAAGGGCTCGTAAGGATCATCTGGCTTATTCATTCTTTGTAAAATAACATCTTTGTCTAAATCAAGAATTAAAGATAATTTATCGGCCAGCGCCTCTCTGTTTTCTTCGGGAATATTTTTAGGAACAAGATAAACCTGATAAAACTCTTTATTAACCGCCAAAGGATAATAGTAGTCCTGGCCGGTTCTTTTTTTGATTGATAAATCCTGAATAAATATCTCTCCTCTTTGGGGAAAAATCTCCTGATAAATTTGATGCTGGTCCTGCGCCAAGGCGCTATAATGGTTATAATCCAATATCTGGAGAGAAAATAAACGGGCTAAAACCCCGCTCCCAATAAAAAAAACAAAAACAAAAAAGAGATATATCCGCCAGTCGTTCCTCATAAAAAATCATTTTTTAATAGCAGCGACTTCCTTTTCCCAACTTAAATAAACAGCGTCTTTCATCTCAACTAAACCCAACGGCTTTATCGCTTCTTCTAAACTAAACGGCGATTGCCGGCGGACAATTTCCATTTCTAAACTATGATTCTTTTCTTCCAATTCGCTGATTAGTTTTTTTTGCTCCCTGATTCTATAGCTATAATCCACCAAACTGTTTGTCTGAATCAGATAAAATAAAATTAGGCCGACCGAAGAAAAAACAATCAGCCAATTTAAAGCCACCAGGCCGCGGTTATGATTCGGTTTGCAAAAGATATTTAAATTTCGGCTATGGCAATTGAACATGTTAAATTTTGACGGCCGACCTCATTTTAGCGCTCCGACTGCGAGGATTTTCCCTTATTTCCTCCAATGACGGTCTAACCGGCTTTGGGGTTAATATTTTTAAAGTATTTTTCCTTTTTTCTTCTCTTAAAAAATTTTTCGCCAAACGGTCCTCCAATGACTGGAAAGAAATTACCGCCAAACGGCCGCCCTTCTCTAATAACTCCAGCGCTTGAGGAAGCGCTTTTTCCAAATTGCCCAATTCGTCGTTGACCGCTATCCGCAGCGCCTGAAAGGTTTTGGTGGCAAAATGCTTGCCCCCTTGGGGCTTGCCGCTTCGGGGGATTTTTCTTCTTTGGTAGGCAAACGGAACCGCTTTTCTGATTATCTCAACCAACTGGCTGGTGGTTTCAATTTCTTTCCTTCTTCTGGATTGATAAATCAAATCAGCGATTCTAAGAGCGTATCTTTCTTCTCCGTTTTCTCTGAAAATTTCCGCCAACTTTTCCTTCGGCCAAGAATTGACTATTTGTTTTGCCGTCATTAAGGCCCAGGTGTCCAGCCGCATATCCAAGGGTTCGTCTTTTTGAAAAGAAAACCCTCGGCCGCTGGCTTCTATCTGCCAAGAAGAAAACCC
>PFWG01000011.1 GCA_002791035.1 Candidatus Portnoybacteria bacterium CG_4_9_14_3_um_filter_43_11
AGTCGTTCGGGTGTCTTCGCACAAAATCAAATCAACTTCCTTTAATGTTTCTATCGCCCTTTGGGAAATGTCTTTTAAATTTCCGATTGGCGTTGAAACAATGTATAGTTTAGCCATTTCAATAATTAAATCAAAAAACGCCTTCCTTGGCAAGGAAAAAGCGCAAAAATCGATTTTAAAAAATTTACTTCTTAAAATCCTTAACAAACTCGGTAATGGCGGCTGTTATGGGCACAGAAAGGATAATCCCCAAAATTCCGGCCAGTTTAGCGCCAATAAGCATAGCAATAATAATGACGATTGGATTAAGACCAACGGTTTTTTTCATTACTTGCGGAAAAATGACATAATTTTCCAGTTGTTGAATAACAATATACAGAATAAGGACCAATAACCCCAAAACCGGCGCCTGTAAAAACGCCAGAATAATCCCCGGAATCGCCGAGATAATCGGTCCAACATATGGGACAATCTCAAGAATCCCGGCAATTAACGCTAAAGTTAGAGCGTATTTTACCCCCAATAGGGTCAAGCCGAGATAGACCAGTAATCCGACAATCAACATTATAAGAAGCTGCCCCCTTAACCAGCCGCCTATCTTTACCCCAATCCTTTCAACCAAATCGGAAATATACTGTTGGCTGTCTTGCGGCGTTAGCGAAATAAAAAACCTTTTAATTCCCTTTTCTTGGACAGTCAGGTAAAAGGAAATGACTAAAATTACCGTCGCCGAGAAAATCCCGCCAAATAAACTGACAATTGTGGAAAAAACGCTTGCGGTTGATTTGGAAAGCCTATTGCCGATTTGATTCAGAAATGACTGAAGATTACCCTCAATTTTATAGCCACCCCACCATTCTTTTAAATTCAGATTGATTTTATCCAAAAAGCCGGGAAAATTTGAAGACAATTGTCTTACTTGTTCCGCCAAAGGCGGAAAAACCAAAGCAATGGCCGAAGCCAATAAAAGCAACAAAAGCAGGTAAACAAAAACCACTCCTAGGAGCCGCGGGACATGCCGGCTGTGAAGCCAATTAACCGGCCCGGTTGCCGCTGCCGCAATAATGACCGAAACGACGACAATCAGAAGGATATCTCTGATAAGAAAAAGAAAACCCAACGTCAGTAGAATCAAAACAAACCGGATAATGGTTGAAGTTGAAATATTGACCGTCTGCGAATGATTATTATTCATTATAATATAACTATATTTTCAGAAGTTTATCAAATCTATTTTTCTCTTTAAACGGCCCGATTAAAGCTAGGTTCAGTTTTTCCGGCTGAAAAATATCGTTAGCAACGCGATAGATATCATCAATCGTCGCTTTATTTATTTTATCAAATTTTTCTTCTAAAGTCAAAATCTGGCCTATTAACAATTCCTGAAAGGCGTAAAACGACGCCTGCTCGTCTGACGCCTCCATTCCAATAAGAGCCGTTCCTTTGGTATAATCCTTGGCTTTCTGAAGCTCGCTTTTGGTGATTTTTTTCTCCTTGATTTTCTGGTATTCCTTCGTAATCGTCTCAATTGCCCGTTCAACCTTTTGGTTATCCACCCCGGCGCGAGTAAAGAAAGAACCGCAATCGGTACCAATATCTGTGCCTGTACCGACATAATATGCCAAACCTTGCCTTTCTCGGACGGAAATCCACATCCTTGAACTCATATTTCCGCCTAAGATTGTTGCTAAAAGTCCAAGAGTATATTTGTCCTGACTAAAAATGTTATATCCACGAAATCCCAAATAGAGATGCGTTTGGTCCGTTTTTTTGTAATAAACCAGAGAATCAGGTCTATTTTGTTTTTCTTTCGTCGGTAACTTATCTTTAATTTTTTCGTCGTTGATTGGTTTGAAATATTTTTTGATTCTACTAATAACATCGCTCTGACTGATATTTCCGGCTACGGCAATAACTGTATTTTTTGAAGAATAATGTTCTTTGATGTATCTGATAAAATTGCTTCTTTTGACCTTTTTAATAATATCTTCTCGACCAATTACTTTCCATCCAGATGGTTGATCGCCGTATAAAATTTCGCCCCAAAGGTCGGAAATATAACTTGTCGGCGTATCGAGATACATATTCATCTCCTGTAAAATCGTCCCTCTTTCCTTGTTTATTTCTTCCTCTTTGAGGAGCGAATTCAAATAAATATCAGAAACCCAATCCAACGCCAAATCCAAATGCGAAGCGTCAACCTTCGCCCAATAGCCGGTATATTCCTGGGAAGTAAAAGCGTTGTAATGACCGCCAATTCTGTCCAGCGGCTCAATCAGTTTTAGCGTGCTGGGATGTTTTTTGGTCCCCTTAAAAAACATGTGCTCCAAAAAATGAGAAAGTCCGTTGATATCTTTGGTCTCATACTTGGAGCCGGCGCCAACCAAAACCAAAACCGTTGCCGTCTTGGTTGATTTAGACGGCACCGTGATAATCCTTAGCCCGTTTTTCAGAGTTGTTTTTTTGTAACTATTTTCTATGGACTTCGTTGTCCCAGCGATAAGCGACTTTGACATTGGCTTCAGAGGCAGATCCGGGGTTAAGACCTTTTATTTTAATTTATTCCCTAAGTATTCGACTAAATTTTCGATTTTTACCCGTTCCTGTTTCATAGTGTCGCGGTCGCGGATTGTGACGTCATTTTTTTCCAAACTTTCAAAATCAACTGTGATTGTATAAGGCGTACCGATTTCGTCCTGTCGGCGATATCTTTTGCCGATATTGCCGTTATCGTCAAAGACAATGCTAAAATGATTTTTGAGATTATCGTAAATCTCTTTGGCTTTGACAACCAATTCTGGCTTGTTTTTCAAAAGCGGGAAAACCGCCGCTTTGTACGGCGCCATATTTGGGTTTAGCCCTAAAACCGTTCTGATCCCGCCATCATCAAGTTTTTCTTCCCGGTACGCTTCGGACAAAACCGCCAAAACGGTTCTATCAACGCCAAAAGTCGGCTCAATCACATGAGGAATGTATTTTTTCTTTTCCTTTTCGTCAAAATATTCCAGGTTTTGACCAGACATTTTTTGGTGGTTTTTTAAATCGTAATCGGTCCGATAAGCAATTGCCCATAATTCATCTTGTCCAAAAGGAAATTCGTATTGCATATCAATGGTTCTTTTGGAATAATGCGCCCTTTCTTTTTCCGGAATTTCTTCGTTGTGCATTTTCTTCTTATCCAGGCCAATAATACCCATAAAACCGCGCATATATTTAACCCATCCCTCAAAGATTTCTTTCCATTCGGCGTCGGGGGCGATAAAATATTCTAATTCCATTATTTCAAATTCTATCGTCCGAAAAATAAACTGACCAGTGGTAATCTCGTTGCGAAAGGACTTGCCCATCTGGCCGATGCCGAAAGGAATCTTAATATTCGTTGAATCCAAAACATTTTTGAAGTTGATAAAAATATTCTGGGCGGTCTCTGGCCTTAGGTAAACGGTTGCGCCCTCTTCTTTTACCGGACCGATTATTGTTTCAAACATCCCGCTAAAAAATTTTT
>PFWG01000032.1 GCA_002791035.1 Candidatus Portnoybacteria bacterium CG_4_9_14_3_um_filter_43_11
AGATTGAAAAACTAATGGCAATGTTTCAGCCGGTAGAGTATGATAAATTGGTCAAAGTTAATGGCGAAATTTCCGTTTATTTCAGAGAAGCCGGTCATGTTTTGGGTTCGGCCTCGGTGGAGTTGAATATTGAAGGCGAAAAAATCGTTTTTTCCGGCGACTTGGGCTCAACCAAAACTTCTCTTTTGAGAGATCCAGCCAAGATTGAGGAAGCCGACTATGTGGTGATAGAATCAACCTATGGCGACCGCTTTCACGAATCAAATCAGCAGTGCAAAAACGCCATTGAAAATATTGCCGAAGAAACAGCGACCAAAAAAGGAGTTCTGATGATACCCAGTTTTTCTTTGGAAAGGACTCAACAATTGCTATATCACTTTAACGAATTAGTTGAAAACAACTGTATTCCCCGCCTGCCAATTTTTATTGACAGTCCCCTGGCGATTCGCTTGACCGGGATTTATTCCCGCTATCCGGAATATTACAATAACGAGGCGAAATTGCTCCTTAAATCCGGCGACGATATTTTTAAATTTCCCGGTTTAAAATTAACTTTAACCACCAAGGAGTCGAAGGCAATTAACGATGTTTTCCCGCCTAAAATTATCATTGCCGGCTCGGGGATGTCTCAGGGCGGAAGAATTATTCACCATGAAGCTCGTTATCTGTCCGAGCCGGAAAACACTCTTTTAATCGTTGCTTATCAAGCAAAAGGAACTTTAGGAAGAGAGATCCTGGATGGCGCCGACAGCGTCAAGATAATGGGAGAAACTGTCCCAGTGCGGGCAAAGGTGGAGCGGGTTGACTGTTATTCTTCTCATGGCGATCAGAAGGATTTGCTCTGGTGGCTGTCAAATATCGTCCAGTCGGGCGCCGACAGAAAAATCAAAAAGGTTTTTATCTGTCATGGAGAAGAGGATTCGTCTTTGGCTTTGTCTCGGAAAATCAAAAACGATTTCGGACTAAAAACGGAGGCTCCGCATTTGGGCGATGTGGCGGAACTGTAAATTTATCAAGGTCTTATGTTTTGACAAAAAAACTCAAAAGTAGTAAGATAATCAAGATAATATATCTTCAAAAATGACGACCCAAGAAGAAATCAAAAAGAAAATTTTAGTGCCGGCTTCCAAACTGCCGACGATAGCCCGAAAAGAAAAATTAAAAGAAAGAAACGACTTTAAGGAATCAGTCCAGTGGCGGATTTTTCGGATTATGGCCGAGTTTGTTGACGGTTTCGAATTTTTAAGCGACTTTAAAAAATCAGTGACTTTTTTTGGTTCTGCCCGGATTAAACCTGATAGTCCTTATTATCAAGATGCGGAGAAGTTGTCGGCGATGCTGGCCAAAGATGATTTTGCTGTTTTTTCGGGCGGCGGACCGGGGATAATGGAAGCGGCCAACAAGGGCGCCTATGAAGCCGACGGCGAATCGGTCGGTCTCAATATCCAGCTGAAATACGCTCAGCGGATTAACAACTTTATCAAAAAGGCAATGGGTTTTCATTATTTTTTTACCAGAAAAGTAATGCTTTCCTATTCGGCGCAGGCGTACGTTTTTTTTCCGGGCGGCTTTGGGACGCTGGATGAATTTTTCGAGATCCTTGTTTTAATCCAAACGGAAAAGATTCCCCGCTATATCCCAATTGTTTGCGTCGGAAAGGAATTTTGGCGGTCGATCGACGAGTGGATTAAGGAAGTTAATTTCGGAAAATACAAATTTATTGATAAAGAAGATATAGGGTTTTATCATGTGGTTGATTCGGTTGAAGAGGCCTTTGAGATAATTAAAAAAAGCAAACCAAGAGGTGACATCAATTATTAGAAAAGGAGGTGACTGCTATGAGCATAGAGGTAAAGAGAAAGGAAGGCGAAACAACCCGCAGTTTGTTACGGCGCTTTACTAGAAGAATTCAGCAAAGCGGCATTTTGATTCGCGCCCGAAAATCCCGGTTTTTAGAAAAAGAAAAGAGCCGAAGAGAAAGAAGGGGAAGCGCCTTGAGAAGGAACAAAATCATATTGGAAAAAGACAAATTAAGGAAAATGGGTCTTTTGGAAGAGGAGACAAAATTTAGGAGAAGATAACTAAAATGACTTTGAAAGAAAAAATTCAGGCCGAGGTCAAAAAAGCCATGCTGGAAAAGAATGCCGTCGGGGTTTTGGTTCTGCGGATGCTTTTGGCTTCCATTTTAAACAAAGAAAAAGAGAAAAGAGCGAAACTCAGCAAAGACGAAAAAGACATTGCCAAATTAGAGCAATTGAGCAAAATTAACGACGAAGAGGCCTTAGAGGTAATTTCAAGCGAAGTTAAAAAAAGGAAGGACTCTATTGAGCAATTCGCCCAAGGCGGCCGAAGCGACCTGGTTGAAAAAGAGAAAAAAGAATTAGAGGTCTTGATGAAATATCTGCCAGAGCAGATATCAGAGGATGAAATCAGGAAAATAGTCAAGGACAAGATTGAAGAATTAAACATTAGTAGCGGCAAAAGCGAGGCCGCTGGCAAGTTGATGGGCGCGATTATGCCGCAGTTAAAGGGCAAGGCTGATGGCTCTCTGGTTAGTAAAATTGTTTCAGAAGAACTTAAATAGCATTGAATGATGCTGGAGATTCATAATTTTACCCAAAATGAAATAGATGAGGAATTTCTGAAACGGGTAGCCAAAAGCGCCTTAAAGACAGCAGGAATTAAAGATAGGGCTGAAATCAGTTTGGCGATTGTCGGCGACGGCCGGATGAGAAAGTTGAATAAAATGTATCGCGGGAAAAATCGGGTGACAGATGTCTTGTCATTTGATAATCGGTCAGTTATTCCCTATCTTAATAA
This sequence comes from Candidatus Portnoybacteria bacterium CG_4_9_14_3_um_filter_43_11, assembly GCA_002791035.1. Lineage (GTDB taxonomy): Bacteria > Patescibacteriota > Minisyncoccia > Portnoybacterales > UBA2143 > UM-FILTER-43-11-A. The sequence continues at coordinate 2,821 of PFWG01000032.1, forward strand.
AGCGTTTCCCCGCCTTAAAAGAGCGACGGGCGAAAAATTCATTGAGCCGCCTAGTGGAATAAAAAGATTAGGCGAGATTATTATCTGTTATCCTCAGGCCAAGAAACAAGCGAAACGTTTAAAGCATTCTCTTGAAAAAGAACTGACTGTTTTACTGATTCATGGTATACTTCACCTACTTGGTTATGACCACGAAAAAAGTGAAAGCGAAGCAAGTAAAACGGAAGAAATGGAGAAAAATATTTTGAAAGAAATTTGAGATATTTTAGTTCAATACCAAGCAATTATGGCAAAGGAAAATATCATCGTTGGCTTAGATGTCGGAACCTGCTTTATCCGGTTAGTTGTTGCTAAAGCGGTGTTTGACGGCAAGAAACCACAGATTATTGGCGTTGGCCAAGCGCCGTCTTTTGGTTTGCGCCGCGGGGTAGTGGTTGACATTGACGAAACGGTCAATAATATCAGCCAAGCGGTTCAAGAAGCAGAACGGAACAGCGGCATTTCTATTGAAAAGGTGGTGGTTGGAATAAGCGGCAATCATATTGGCACTAAGCCGAGCAAAGGGGTGGTGGCGGTTTCTCGAGCG
>PFWG01000027.1 GCA_002791035.1 Candidatus Portnoybacteria bacterium CG_4_9_14_3_um_filter_43_11
TTGGTTTTCTAACGATGATTTCCCGCAATTTAAAAACGCTTTTGCCTGAAACATTCATTTTCGCCTTTTTTTTCTTTTCCCTGTTGGCCGCTTTGGCCAGCGCCCTTTTTTCGATCTCCTCGTGGTTTTCTTTTTTCCGAGTCATAGCCATATTTTAGCATATTTCCATTCCTATTGTCATTCCGTTCCGCCTATTGGGAGAAATCTCCATTGGTCTTTACTTGACTGACAAATTATAGTATAAAGAAAACATAGTCATTAACCAGTTTCTTAACTTTTGAATAAATTTAAATTGAAATGACATAAGGAGGGAAAATGGATTATTATAACGGAACAAACTGGCGAACGCCTTCGCTCTTCGGTTTTTTTCTGGTGGCTGTCATTCATCTGTTCTTTTTCTTATTTTTTCTTTTTAATAGTCAGATTATAAACATTTTATCGCGCCATCAAATTGGAGATTTAATAGCGCGGTATTTGTGGAAATGAATTTAAGAAAGGGTTAGTTATTCGTTTAACTGACCTTTTCTATTATATTGAAAGGCCTTCCGTTGTTTTGGAAGGCCTTTTGTTTGGGAGTGGGGCTAGCGCCTTTTTTATTGTTCTGCCGGCTTTATAGCGCGCGTGATACTGGTGTGTGCGTGAGCCGTCGCCGAAAGCGCCTAGCCCCTGTTCGCGAGTTTCTGCCCTTTCTTTGAGCATTAATTCAACTTTAGCAAATCCTATTTTTTTGTCAAGCCCTTGGGTAATGTATCCATCCATCTGGACGGATACAACTATTTGACAATCTTTTAAGGCTAGAATATAATATAAATGTATAGATTTAGATAGTTTTTGTATAGATTTACCTAAAGAAATACCCAAAAATATGGATTCCAAATTATTAACAATAGGACAGGCCTCTAAAATGGTTGGCGTTTCTATTCAAACCCTGCGCCGTTGGGATGATGTCGGCAGATTGCCTTCGGTTCGCAAGCCAAAGGGCGGCCACAGGCATTACAGAAAAGAAGACGTTGAAAATTATATAAAAAGCAATGTCAAAGATTTGTTCAGGTTGGCGAAAAGTTGGATTACGAGCGATTCGGGAATAGAGCCGCGCCACGATTTTTATTGCTCCAACAGCTCCGTTTTCCAGGCGCGACTGTCAAAATTAGAAAACGATTTGGGAAGGGTAAAAGAAATCAGCGGGATATTCCCCTTGATAGTAGCCATCGCGGGCGAAATCGGCAACAACTCTTTTGACCACAACTTGGGCAATTGGCCGGATATCCCTGGCATATTTTTTGCCTATGATTTAAAGAAAAAAGAAGTGATTCTGGCCGACCGGGGCCAAGGCGTTTTAAAAACCCTAAAGAGAATCAAACCGGAACTGGCAAACCATCAAGACGCTCTAATGGTCGCTTTTACCGAAATTATTTCTGGCCGGGCGCCGGAATCCAGGGGAAATGGGTTGAAATTCGTCAGAGAAGTTGTGGTTAATAATGAAATACGTTTGTTTTTTCAGACCGGGGACGCCCGGCTTAAAATTCAAAAAGATGATTCCAATTTAGACATAAAAAAGACACTAACTAATTTTCGCGGCTGTTTAGCCCGAATTAAATTCTAACAAACATATGACTATTTTTCTAAAAAAATTCGGAACAACTCTGACGAGCCGGCAATTCGGCAAAGAATCCTTTGCCGCTTTTGAGCCGTCTTTGAGAGAAATAAAAGACGCCGAAAAAGTTGAAGTTGATTTTGAAGGGGTGATAACCTTTACGCCTTCCTGGGGCGATGAATTTTTAAGTCCCTTACTTGAAAGATTTGACGACCGATTAATACTGAAAAATACGAGCAATCTTTCGGTCAAAGCGACGCTAAAAATATTAGAGGAGGTTTACCAGAGAAAGTTTAAGGTGGAATAACAAGCCATGGAGGGAAAAGTTAAAATCAAGGATTGGCCCAAGTCGTTTCGGCCAAGAGAGCGGTTAAGGCAAAAGGGTCCGGAAAACCTCAAAGACGCCGAATTATTGGCCATTCTTTTAAGAACGGGCTACCAGGGCAAAAATGTCCTGGAACTGGCTAAATCTATCCTGAAAAAACACCGAATTAGCAGATGGTCTGCTATCGGCTACGACGAACTAGTCAAAATCAAGGGCGTCAGCCAAGCCAAGGCCTGTTTAATATTGGCCGGGATAGAATTAACCAAGAGAGCGCTCAAATTCAAAGACGACCAAACCCTGCCAATAATCAAATCGGTTAAAGATGTCGTCGCCCAAGCGGTCTATATGAGAACCAAAACCAGAGAGCACCTTTTGGTTCTTTTTCTCAACGCCAGAAATGAAATGGTTTTCAGGCGACCAATGTTTGTCGGCACTCTCAACGCCAATCTGGTCCACCCGCGAGAAATTTTTGAAGAAGCCGTCCGGCAAAACGCCGCCTCAATCATTCTAGTCCACAACCATCCCTCCGGCGACCCGGAGCCGTCCGAAGACGACCTCAAAATCACCCGACGGCTATCCGAAGCCGGCAAAATTATGGGCGTGGACATCGTAGACCACATTATTCTGGCCAAAACCAAGGTGTTCAGTTTCAAGGAGAAAAAGTTGCTTTAATACCGCTACTATTGACAAATTGGATGTTTGTATGGTATAATCATAGCATAAAATTGGTACCTTTTAAACTTTTTATATATTTTTTATCGATCTCGCTGGAAAAGGAGGATAACATGGCTGATATCGTAGATATTAATGATTTTTTGGAAGCAGGGCTGGAAAAGAAAAAAGAAGAGATAAAAGCAATGAACATCTTTTCCGAATCGTTTTGGAAATTGGATGCCAAGCTCGACGAGGCGGACGAGGTATTTACTAACGAAGCTATGGAATTGCTGGCTCAGTTGGAAGCCGGTTCGCCTCAAGCGCATTCGCTGCTGAAGATGATGGGCATTTTCCAGTTTTTGCTTTTGGTAGCGAGGGAAAAATCCCTTCAAGGGGAAATGAATTATATTCTCTTTGATCAAACGATCAAACGAGTTGCTGATTGAGGCAACAGGCAGGTCAAGAAAAAGAAAAGCCGCGCGGCAACAATTGCCGCCGGCTTTTTTGTTTGATTTTCCTCATATTTTGTGGCAGAATGAAGAGGTAAAATTAGCCAATATATTAAATA
>PFWG01000012.1 GCA_002791035.1 Candidatus Portnoybacteria bacterium CG_4_9_14_3_um_filter_43_11
TGGGCGCTTGCGCCTGTTTGGGCGGCATTCCGGCGATTATGCCCTCCAAAGAAAGAGGAAAGTGGTACAAGAAAATTTACGGAGAAAAATACCAGCCAAGAGGGATAGACGCTCTGCCGCTTTCCGCTTACGCCAAGATTGATTTTTTGATTCACGGCTGTCCGGTTGACGGCGATGAGGTCATTCGTGTCATAGAAGAATTGCTTTCCGGCAAAAAGCCGGCTTATCGCGGCTATTCAGTTTGTTTTGAATGTAAGCAAGCCAACAATCCGTGCCGGCTCATAGACGGCCAGGCCATGCCTGCCGGCAGGCAGCCCTGCCTGGGTCCGATTACTCAAGGCGGCTGCGGCGCGGTTTGCGTTTCCGGCGGCTCCCCCTGCTACGGCTGTTTCGGCTTGCGCGAAGACGCCAATATTGAGGGATTAACTAATATTTTAGAGGGATTAACGGACAAGGAAGAAATTGAACGATATTTCAGCATGTTTTTGAGCCGAGAAAAACTATGAAAGATTTTATCGCTAAAATTGAAGGGCATGGCAATTTGACGGTTGACTGGAACAAAGATAAGGTCAAACTCAACGTCTTTGAGGGCGAGCGGCTGTTTGAGGGGATATTGGTTGGCCGGACGGCCGAGGAGATGCACTGGATTACGCCGCGGATTTGCGGGGTCTGCCCGGTGGCGCACAATATCGCTTCCTTGAAGGCGGTGGAAGACGCTTTAGACATCAAAGTAAGCGAAACAACCAGGCAACTTCGCGATTTAATGGCCTGCGGCCAGATAATTCAAAGTCATTCTTTACACTTATTTTTTCTTTCTTTGCCGGACTATTTGGGGATTGACCGCGGGACGGAACTGGCGCAAAAAAATCCGGCGGCGTTTAAAAAGGCGCTGGCGCTGAAAGAGGTCTCGGATGAGATTGTCCAGACGGTCGGCGGCCGGAATGTCCATCCGACAACAACCGCCATCGGCGGATTCCATAAAGTCCCGACTAAAGTCCAATTGAAAAAACTGCTCAAAAAATTGGCGGAAACGGCTACCGCCGCTCGAGACACGGTTGAATTATGCCTTGGACTGGACTACCCGGAATTAAAGGTGGATTTAAAGTTGGCCGCTTTAGTCAACGACAAAATCGCGGCGGTTTCTTCCAATAATATCGCCGGCCGGGTGGAGTCGCCGGTCAAAAATTACAAAAAGGATATTGAAGAGGATATTCGGGATTACTCCACGGCCAAATTCGGCAAATACAGGGGTGAGGAAACACTGGTTGGCGCTCTGGCGCGCTTGGCGGTCTATGGCGATTATGGGGAGAAATACGATTTGGATTTTACCAATCCTTTTTATAACAATCCGGCGCAGGCGATTGAGATTGAAATTTATCACCGGAATGCCCGAACAATTATTGAAAAACTGCTAGCCGGCGATTTAGACGCAAGAATTATTCCGCCGAGCAAAGACGCTTCTTTTATTGGCATCGGCGCGGTAGAGGCGCCCCGAGGGGGACTTTATCACGAGGTCCATCTGGACCCCGCTTCTCGCGGGGCAGGTAAAAATAATATTATCGTTGAGGCCAATATTATCACGCCGACGGTCCAAAACCTGACCTCAATTGAAAAAAGCGCCCGGGCGCTCTTAGAGCAGACAAAAAATCGCCCCCAAAAAGAGACGGAGCGATTGCTTAATATGCTGGTCCGCGCCTACGACCCTTGTATTACCTGCTCAGTTCATTAAAATGTCAAATATGTCTAAAAAGAAAAAATCAAAGATTTCAATTATCGCCAATTTAGCTAAAAACAGCCTTAGATTGACTAAAATAGTTTGGGGCGAAAAAAAAGGAACTGTGATTTTGCTCCTTTTTATTTCTTTTGCTCTTTCGGCTTTTTCTTTTTTGCAGTCGGGCTCGCGCGGTTTATTGATCAACGAACTGGTTAAAATTGTCGGTGGCCAGTCCATTTCTTTTTATTTTCTGATTTTAATCGGAGCGATAATCGTCGCTAACTTTCTGCCTTCTCTTTTTTATGCTTGGGAAAGTTATCTTTTTAAGTTGTTTTGGTTTTTTTTGGAAGAGAAATTTGAGTTATTATTGATCAAGAAAAAAGGGGAAGTTGATATTGCCGTCAGAGAAGACCCGAAAAAGAACGATTTGATTAATAAGGTTTTTGAAAGCGGCGTCTGGCGAATTCAGAATTTTGTTGACCGTCAATTTTATATCATGCAGGGCGCCATGGAAGTCGTCATTGCCGCCGCCGTTTTAATTTTCGCCAATTGGTGGGTTTTTACGCTTATTTTTATCGGGACGATTCCCGAGCTCGTTGTTGAAATGAAATACGGCCGGCGGGTCTGGAATATCCATACCAGTAAAGCCGAGATTAAAAGAAAATTTTGGAATGTCAAGAGCCATTTTGAACGATTGCCGTCTTTGGTAGAGTTAAAACTTTTCCAAAATACGCTTTATTTTATTGATATTATCAGGGATTTATTCAGGAATTTCAGGGAAGAGGAAAAAAGAAATGAAAGAAAACGCCTCTGGTATCGTCTAATTTCATTGACTGTCGGTCAAATTGTCGTCGCCGTTGCCACTATTTGGTTTATTTTTGAAGTTATCAACGGCAATATTCAAATTGGAACTCTGACCTTTATTATTGCTTCCATTGGCAATTTAAGGCGCTCTCTTTCCGGTCTGTTTAATAGTTTCGGCCAGCAGTACCAAGACAACCTGTTTATCACCGATGTCTTTAAGTTTCTTGATTTAAAGCCGATTGTTAAGAAAAAAGAAAAGGGAATTGTCCTTGACAGCGGCAAGGCGCCGAAGATTGTTTTTGACGATGTCACTTTTCGCTATCCCGGGACCGACAAAGTCGTTTTAAAAAACTTTTCTTTGTCCATCGCGCCAGGAGAGAAAATCGCTTTTGTCGGAGTCAATGGCGCCGGCAAGACTACTTTTGTCAAACTACTCTGCCGATTTTACGATCCGGACAAAGGCCGGATTCTAATTGACGGCCACGACCTAAGGGAGATTGATTTGGAAAGCTGGTATATC
>PFWG01000008.1:0-1514 GCA_002791035.1 Candidatus Portnoybacteria bacterium CG_4_9_14_3_um_filter_43_11
ACCGTCGGTACCAGTCTTAGTACTGCCGTACGTGTCGCCGCCGTCCAGGTCCACGCTCCAAGCAGTGCGAGTGCCGTAGGACTGAGTAGTAGCTGACCAATAGGTGCCGCCGGCGTGGCTAAGATTCCCCCAAGAACCGTTAATATAAGCCTGCATCAATTCCTTTTGATGAGGGAGACGCCAATTGCCGTCTCCCAATGCTTCGCAACCGGTCTTAGAGCTTGTTAATTTAACGCATTGGCATCCCACATTTCCATTCGCCGCGCAAGCGCCCGGGTTTTCAGCCGACCCTGGTTGAGCGCAATTATTAGCCGTAAACCAGTTAACGTCTGTCCCGGTGTTCAGCCAATCCGACCAGACCAAGTTGGTACGGTTATCTTGCTCACAAATGGTATTCGCGCCGCCCGCGCAAGTGGTGGCGTCATTAGTGCCGCAGTAATTGTTCGCCGAAGCGCATTGGGTGAAATTTTCCTCAAAACTGTCCGCCGGCATTGTTTGGTTATTGTTATAATCGTCCACTCCTCCCAACGCTTTGCTGAACGATTGGGTAGTCGTAGTCATTGAACCGTTTCTTTGGTCAATAGACCCGGCGGAAATGCTAACGTTATTTTTCAGAACCACTCCCGACCTAAAAATCACTGAACGGGCGTAAGCCACCAACTTATCCACTGAATAAAAAGTGGCTAAGAAACTTACCGCGATAATTGTTATGCTCATTATTATTTTTTTCATAGTCATTAGTTAATTATTAGTTAATTATTTTTATCGACTTTTTTTATTTTCCTTATAATTTTACCTTAATTTATGTTTATCCCCAAAAATTCCTTGACAAGATTTTTCCTATTTGATATATTGACAATATCACGATGAGAGGACTACCAAAGGGTTTTGTCCCGAGGGAATGCCTCTCTTTTTATTTTGTCAATTTTTTCTTGAACAGTTGGATATTTACAATAAATTTGCTGTATTTTCTGATAAGCGAAGAAAAACGCGTATTCGGAACTATTATTTTACATAATTTATTTTGTTTGACTAAATATTCAATTAAACAATAAAAATCGCCATCGCCTGAAACAATAACAGCTTTATCATAATTTTTATACTCAATCATTGTATGTAAAACTAACTCCGCGTCAACATTCCCCTTAACTCTCGTTTTTCCTCTTTCTTTTATTTCTAAAGTCGGCTTAAAAATACAAATACAGCCGGCTTTTTGTAATTCGGTATAAAGCGACTGATTATCAAACACATAACCAATAAATAAATACGCTTTATTAACTTGGTATTTATCTTTTAAAAATTGCCTAAATCTGGCAAAATTTAAATTCCAACCTTGGCTTTTAACGCCTAAATTAAGATTCTGACTATCTATAAAAGCATAATTATTCTCTTTGTTTTTCTTTTTCATTTTACTTTTTAACATAATAGAATCATTGAACCACGGCGGCGGTTGACGTGCTGACGCTTGTTTCCGGAGTCGTTGTCGCGGTTTCTGCGCTGCCGGTCTCCGCTAC
>PFWG01000008.1:1706-3024 GCA_002791035.1 Candidatus Portnoybacteria bacterium CG_4_9_14_3_um_filter_43_11
CTCCTTTTCGCACACCCACCAGTTATTGCCGCCTAAATTGGAAGTAAAGCTGACGAAGATTTTTGAATTATCGGCAATCTTGCTGTTTTTCACTTCGCCGTATCTTTCCCCCGCTACGATTTCTCCGCCGCCCGTGATTTCATTGGCTCCGCTGGCAACCGTCAATTGTCCGCCCGAAATGATTTCCAAATCCCTGACTCTGATTTTGTCCAGAACCACATAACCTTCGCTATCCAGCGCCAACTGATATTCCTGCCCGTTGGCGCTCCTAAGAGTGATTATGTCATTCTGAGCCGTAGGCAAAGAATCTATCGGCGAAGAATCCGCCATTCCCAGCGTCCCATCCTCGTTTTCCACCACGCCCAAAATTTCCTTCAATTTATCCACTTCGCTTTTGACCGCCTTGACTCCGGCCAAGGCGTAAGAGGCGTAATCATACAAAGAAACCGACTGGCCGTCTGGTGATAAAACCTGCGCCGGCGCCTGTTCGGCAATCACGCCCAGCATCTTGCCGAGCCCTATGTCATTTTGAGGCGAAGCATCGTTGTCATTCTGAGCCAACGGCGAAGAATCTACCCCCGCCTCCCCTTTCCACCGGTAGGTAGCCAAATTCATTCCTTCAATCTCTTTCAAAATATCTTCGTAATCCCGCTCTTCCAGATAAGTGATGTCGGTTTTGTATTTCTCCGACGAATAGACGCTCCAGCCGTCGGCGATGGCGTTGCCCATGCCCTGGCCGATAGTTAGGATATTGGTCGGAGTAGTGGTGGCGATACCGAAATTGCCGCTGGCGTCAATGACCAAAGAAGGCGTCGTTGTCGGCGCGTTTTGGATATCAAAGACGTCAATCAGCATCTGAACTCCCCTGAAGGCGACCGAAGCGGCCCTTATCGGGTTATACCCAACGATTGTTCCGTTTTCGTGTTCGGACAGTAAGGGATGGGCTTCGTCCAGCACGATGCCGATGTGGGTGTCCGCGTTTTCCCCGTCCCGCTCAACCTGCTCTATGAATTTAAACTTTTCAATATTCGTTGAGGTCAAAATTTCCAGCGCTTCCTCTTTTGTCAATACTTCCCTGTCCTGTTTTAACCATGAAAACGACGGACCGGTGGTAAAGGCGTTGGTGCTGGCGTTATAAAAACCGCCGGTGCTGTCGCTTTCCATTGACAGCAGATAGTTCGGCGAGGTGGACCCAATGCCGACGTTGCCGCCTTGTTTTATATATAACCTATTTCCAGCAGCCCCTTCTTCAATCAAACTTAAATCGCCTGCGCCTGACCAGCCCACAGCCCAACTCCAGGTTTTCGTTGGGTCTTGA
>PFWG01000051.1 GCA_002791035.1 Candidatus Portnoybacteria bacterium CG_4_9_14_3_um_filter_43_11
CGGGCGCGAAGTTGGTTGATTATCTAATCGGACAGATACCGGAGGTGAAAATTATTCCTATCCCCGGGCCATCGGCGGGCGCGAAGTTGGTTGATTATCTAATCGGACAGATACCGGAGGTGAAAATTATTCCTATCCCCGGGCCATCGGCGGTTATCGCCGCTTTGTCGGTTTCTGGGTTTCCGGCCGACAAATTTGTTTTTCTCGGTTTCCCGCCGATTAAAAATAAGAGAAAAAAGTTTTTCCGGGAGATTATCGACGCAAAATACACCGCGGCGTTTTACGAATCTACCCACCGGATTTTAAAAACACTGGGCGAACTGAAAGATATCTTGCCATTGGAAAGAAAAATGGTCGTTTGCCGCGAACTGACCAAAAAATTTGAAACGATTTATCGGGGCAATATCAGGCAGATCATTGAACGAATCAATCCGTCAACCGATAAAAAAGGAGAATTTGTCATTGTTGTTGAAAGAAAAAAATGACCAAGAAATTTTATCTTACTACTCCTGTCTACTATACCAATCGGGCGCCTCATGTCGGAACGGCCTACACTAATGTGGCGGCCGATGTTTTAGCCCGATATCACCGGCAGAAAGACGAGAAAGTTTTCTTTTTAACTGGTACTGACGAGCATGGCGAAAAAATTGCTCAGGCTGCCAAAGAAGTCGACAAATTGCCGCGGGAATTCGTTGATAAAATATCGGATGAATTTAAAAAAACCTGGTCGGTTTTAAATATCTCGTACGATAAATTTATCCGAACTACTGATAAAGAACACGAAGAAGGCGTTAGAAAATTCATTTTTCAATTAAAAGAAAAAGGAGTGATTTATCAGGATAAATATCAAGCGCTTTACTGCCCTAATTGCGAGGATTTTGTCCAAAAGAAAGATTTGATAGACGGCAAGTGTCCTTATCATGGCAAAGAACCAGAATTGGTCTCGGAGACGAATTATTTTTTTAAATTAGACAAGTTTTTGGGCCCGGTCAAAGAATTGATTGAAAAAGACGAGATAGAGATAAGGCCAGGAGAGAGAAAAAGGGAAGTTCTTTCAATGATTAATCAGGATTTGGGCAATCTTTCTATTTCTCGAGAAAAAGTCAGCTGGGGTATTTCCTTGCCTTTTGATGAAAAGCAGACGGTCTATGTTTGGGTAGACGCTCTTTTGAACTACATTACCGCTATTGGATACGGTAAAGATGAAAGTAATTTTAATCAGTATTGGCCGGCAGATTTACATTTAATCGGAAAAGATATTTTAAAGTTTCATGCCATCTATTGGCCGGCTTTACTTTTGGCGACCGGATTAAAGCCGCCGAAAAAGATTTTTATTCACGGGTTTTTAACCATCAATGGACAAAAGATATCCAAGTCATTAGGCAATACTATTGACCCGATTGAATTATCGGAAAAATACGGCGTTGACACCGTCAGATATTTTCTTTTAAGAGAAATCTCCTTTGGGCAGGACGGCGATTTTTCTATCAAACGACTGGGAGAGAGGCATAACGCTGATTTGGCCAATGGGTTGGGCAATTTAGTCAGCCGGGTTTTGACTCTTTCAGAAAGAATTAAGCCCGAAGAAAAGACCAGAGGAGAATTAACTCCAAAGATTGATAAAGCTAAAAAAGATTATCAAAAGGCAATAGAAGGAATTAAATTCAGCGAGGCATTAGAAGCGGCCTGGCGCCTGATTGGCGATTGCGACAATTTTGTTGAAAAGAACAAACCTTGGAAACTGGATAAGGATTCGGAGCAATTTAAAGATGTTGTCTCGGAGCTCTTGACCGCCGTCAAAGAAATTGCTTTGCTATTAAAACCGTTTATGCCCGAGACGGCGGAAAAGATTTTAAAACAAATCAAAGAAAACAAGAAAGCCGAGGCGCTGTTTCCCCGGCTGTGACCTTTTGTGGGAATTAAAAAGGCCTTTCGGCTTCAATAAGGAGAAAGGCGCGATAGAAATAGTTTAAACGGTGGTCTATTATTTGACCGCCGTTTTTTTGTGTTCAAAATACGAGTAAACCAAAAGAAAAAGTGAAGAAGCGATAGCCGGAATAATGGCGAACCAAAGGGCGTTTTCAGCGAAAAATATTCCCAAAATGGCGATTATGCCGGCAACCTTGAATAATTTAGCGCCTAATTGGTGCGTCTTTTTCCAAACAATATCACTGGACAATGTCCAAGGCGTCCGAATGCCGATAAACCAATTTCTTTCGGCGTGCTTTAGGATAACACCGATGTAAAAAAACAAAAGCCCGATGGCCGGCGTCATGAATAAAGTCATATTAAACCGGTAGCCAAGATTCCAAAATACGGTTAAAGAATAGACATAGAGAAGAAAGACGACTATCAGGATAATAAGCCAGTTAAAGTAATTTCTAAACTTGGCAATGTTTTTTTTGAGCGGGTCTATTCTGGGAATCAGGAGAAAAAGCAGAAATATCGCCAAGGTTATTGCCGGCATCAGGAAAACGCCCCAAATCTTTGGCAGATAGTCGTCAACCTGTCCTTGGCTGTTCCAGTGAGAAGCAACTCTATCCGGCAATTTTGGATAAAGATAGAAAGCGGATAAAAACGAAAGAATGATGACTGAAATAATAATAAGATTTGTTTTTTTATTATCCATAGTTTCATTATATCAAAGCGTTGGCTTGAAAACAAGCCGCCAATAAGATATTATAAAAGATATGGCTAAGCCGAAGTTAATTGATATTCATACCCATATTAATTTCCGCGACTACAAAAAAGACGGCGACAAGGTTATTCGCCGTGCCCTTGAGGCCGGCGTTTGGATTATTAATTCCGGCTCGCAGTATTCCACCAGCAAAAGGGCAGTGGAATATGCCAGTAAGCACAAGGAGGGGGTCTATGCCATTGTCGGGCTTCACCCAATCCATATTTTAGCCGGCGGCCGGTCAGAAAAAAACCGGAAAGGCGAGATTGAAGAAAGGGAGTATGAAGAATTGGATGAAAGGAAATACCTGAAATTATTAAAAGACCCCAAAGCGGTCGGGGTCGGAGAAATCGGATTGGAATACGACGAAAATACCACCAAGTACAAAAAAGACAAGCAAAAAAAGATCTTAATCCGCCAGATTGAAATGGCCCAGCAAATGAATAAACCGATTGTTTTTCATTGCCGCAAGGCCTACGACGATTTAATTGAACTCTTGACGATGTTTTCCGCCGGCTGCGCTTCTTGTCCGATGGCCTGCGCGCCAAAATTGAGAGGAGTCGTCCATTGCTTTATGGGCAAATTATCGCAGGCGGAAAAATTGGTTGAAATGGGATTTTACCTAAGTTTCAACGGATTGATTACTTATGCCCGGGATTATGACAAAGTCATAAAGAGCATTCCATTGGAAAATATTGTCTTAGAAACCGATGCTCCCTATCTGGCGCCGGAACCCCATCGTGGGGAAAGAAATGAACCGGCCTATGTCCGGTATGTCGCCGAGAAAATCGCCGAGGTAAAGGGAATAGGTTTTGATGAGGTTGCTAAACAAACAACCAAAAACGCCAGAGAATTATTCAATATCTAACTATGCCTAAATACAACCCGCCAAAAATTGAAAAAAAATGGCAGAAATATTGGCAGGAAAAAGAACTACACAAGACCGGTTTCGACCCGAAAGCGGGGAAGAGATATATTTTAGATATGTTCCCTTATCCGTCCGGTTCCGGTCTGCATGTTGGTCATATCGAATCATACACTGCCACCGATATCTACGCGCGCTTTTTGCGCTTTAACGGATATAATGTTTTACATCCGCAGGGCTGGGACGCTTTCGGTCTGCCGGCGGAAAACTACGCCGTCAAAACCGGCGTTCATCCGTCTGAAACGACTAAAAAAGCGATTCAAACCTTTAAACGGCAAATCAATTCAATGGGCTTTTCTTATGATTGGGTGAGAGAACTGAACACTTCCGAGCCCGATTACTATCAATGGACCCAACGGTTCTTTTTATTTTTATACCGAAACGGGCTGGCCTATAAAAAGAAAGCTAAAGTCAACTGGTGTGAAAAGTGCCAGACGGTTTTGGCCAACGAGCAGGCCGAAGGAGGAAAATGCGAACGGTGTGAGAGTCCGGTGATTCAAAAAGATTTGGAGCAGTGGTTTTTCAAAATCACCGATTTTATTGAAGACCAGAATTACCAAGGAAAGAAAATCAAGGGGCTTTTAGGCGGATTGGACGATGTTGATTGGCCGGAGTCAACCAAACTGGCGCAAAGAAATTGGATTGGCCGGTCGGAAGGAGCGATGGTCAAGTTTAAAATTAAAGGCAAATCAGTCGGTGTTGAAAAAGAAATTGAGATTTATACTACCCGGCCTGATACGCTTTTCGGCTGCACTTATTTCGTCTTTTCACCCGAGCATCCGATGATTGATGAATTAAGAGACAGTATTGGCAATTGGGGAAAAGTGGAGGAATATAGAGAAAAGACGAGAAAGAAAACCGATTTAGAGAGAACCGATTTGGCTAAAGACAAAACCGGCGTCAGATTAAACGGACTGGCGGCGATAAATCCGGTCAATGGGGGAGAAATCCCGGTTTTTATCGCTGATTATGTCCTAATGGATTACGGCACTGGCGCCATTATGGCCGTACCGGCGCACGATGAAAGGGACTGGGAATTTGCTCAAAAATACAATCTGCCGATTATTGAAGTGCTCCAGGGCGGCGCCGTTGAAAAGGAACCCTATCTTGAAGACGGCCCTCATATTAATTCTTCCTTTTTAGACGGGCTGAATAAGGAAAAAGCAATGACAAAGATAATTGGCTGGCTGAAAGAAAAGAAACTGGGCCGCCCGGCGATAAATTATAAAATTAGGGATTGGTTGGTTTCCCGCCAAAGGTACTGGGGGGCGCCAATCCCGATTATTTACTGCAAGAAATGCGGCCAGGTGCCGGTGCCGGAAAAAGATTTACCGGTGAAACTACCCAAAGATGTCAACTTTATGCCGACCGGCGAATCTCCCCTGAAGTATTCCAAAAAGTTTCATCAAGTCAGGTGCCCCCAATGCGGCTCTCCGGCGAGAAGGGAATCGGATACAATGGATACTTTTGTTTGCTCTTCTTGGTATTATTTAAGATATGCCGACCCGAAAAACAAAAAAGAGTTTGCCGGCAGAAAAGCGCTCAAAAAATGGTTGCCGGTAGATGTCTATATCGGCGGAGCAGAACATATTGTTTTGCACCTTTTATACTCCAGGTTTTTTACTAAGGTCTTGCAGAAATATGGCTGGGTTGATTTTAACGAGCCGTTTTTAAAGCTGCGCCACCAGGGCGCAATTTTAGCCGAAAATGGCGCAAAAATGAGCAAATCAAAAGGCACTGTGGTCAATCCCGATGATGTTGTGGCTGAGTACGGCGCCGACGCCTTGAGGATGCACGAAATGTTTCTGGGTCCCTTAGAAGATGCCAAGCCCTGGAGCACTAAAGGAATTGTCGGCCTTAGCCGGTTTTTGGAAAAGGTCTGGCGGCTGAGCCAAAAAATTATTGAAAAAAAACCAGACAATAATTTGATCAGAGCGCTTCACGAGACGATTAAAAAAGTGACGCAAGATGTTGAATTGTTTAAATTTAACACCGCTATCAGCCAATTGATGATTTTTATCAATAAATCAGGCAAAGAAAATGTCATTTCCAAGGCAATTTGGGAAAAGTTTTTAATTCTGCTGGCGCCCTTTGCGCCGCATCTGGCCGAAGAACTTTGGAGCGGGCTGGGAAATAAGGTCAGTATTTTCAGGCAGAAATGGCCAAAGTACGACCAGAAGCTTATCCAAAAAGAAACCTGGCTGATGATAATCCAGGTTAACGGCAAGTTTAGGAATAAAATTGAAGTTAAAAAAGGTCTGACGGAAAAAGAGGTCAAAGAGTTGGCGCTGGCAAGCGAAAAAATAAGGAAATGGCTTAATGGTAAAGAGCCGAAGAAAACAATCTATATCCCGGAGCGGCTGATTAACATCGTTGTCTGAATGATCATGGAGATAATACGATTTAACTTAGCGGGGGATTGGAAAGACCTGGATAATTTAATAATTGAAAGAACCGCCGAGGTTATCAGGCGGGGAGGAAGCGTTGTTTTCCCGACCGATACCGTTTACGGACTGGGCGTCAACGCCCTAGACAAAGACGCCGTTAGTCGTCTTTTTAAGATTAAAAAAAGACCGAAAACCAAACCGGTTCCGATAATCGTTCGTGATATTGACATGGCCAAGAAATACGCCTATATCAGTTGCGCCAAAGAGAAAGTTTTAAATTCTATTTGGCCGGGAAGGGTGACGGCGATTTTGCCCAAAAAAGATATTACCCCCGATATTTTAACCGCCGGCAAAAAAACCATTGGAATGAGGATTTCCGCTCATCCTTTTATCCAACTGCTGATGGAGGAGTTGGATTTTCCCATTACGGCGACTTCGGCCAATTTTTCCGGCGAGCCGCCGATGGCGCGGTCGCGCGAAGTGATTAAAAATTTTGAAAAGGCCTATCCCCGGCCAACGCTGATTTTAGACGCGGGCGACCTGCCCGAAAATTCGCCGTCAACCATTCTTGACTTGGCCGGCTTGAAGCCAAAAATCACCCGCCTCGGTCCAGTGAGCAAAAAAGACCTGATGAAGATGTTTAAATAAAACACCGACCAGTACTGGTCGGTGTTTTGACAGATAGGGCTAAAAGTAAGTTTACTATTGACAGAAAATTCCCAACTGATACTATAGACCTATACCTATGGTCGGGGTATTGATGAATCATTAACTATTAATTTCAAAAATATGACTATTCAAAAAGAAAAAGCCCTCATAAATTTTAAAAAGGCCCAAGGCTTAATATCCAAAATCATCAAAATGGTTGAGGCCGATGAATACTGTATTGATATTATGCAGCAAAACTTGGCAACGGTAGGACTTTTGAAGTCAGCTCATCAAATGTTGATGGAAAATCATCTTAATACTTGTTTCAAAACGGCAATGGAAACAAAAAACGAAAAAAGGAAACAGAAAATGACCCAAGAGATTTTAAAACTCACAAAACTATTTAATAAATAACTAAATTATATGAGTGAAAAGATAAAAGAACATACTTATTATGTCAGAGGCATGCATTGCGCTTCTTGCGAAGTTTTGATTGAGAAAAAATTATTAGAATCGGGCAGCATAAAATCAGTTGAAGCTTCAATGGCTAAGGGCGAGGCGCTAATTGAATACGAAGGCAAAAGACCAACTCCCAAAAGATTAAACGAAATTTTTAAAAGAGAGGGTTATGTTTTTTCTGATTTGCCTCGCCAAAGCGAAGCGAAAGCGGGCCAGCCGAGAGAATTTTTTATCATTTTCTGTATAGGATTATTAATTATTATCGGTTTTATCGGATTAAATAAATTAGGGTTATCAGGATTAATAAATGTTGGCTCAAAATCGTCTTTGCTAATGTTTTTTGCGTTTGGGCTTATAGCCGGAATTTCCAGTTGCGCGGCCTTGGTTGGCGGAATAATTCTTTCTATGTCAAAACAATGGGGCGAATTGTATTCGGATGCCGACTCTACTTGGAAGAAAATTCAGCCCCACCTAATTTTTAACGCCGGCCGACTTATTTCTTACGGCGTTTTAGGGGCGGTGCTGGGAGCCGTTGGCAGTAAACTAAATTTTTCCTTAAAATTTGGCCCAATTTTAATTATGGCTGTTTCTGTCATGATGATTTTTTTGGCTTTCCAGATGTTCGGCTTTAAAGCGTTTAGAAAATTTCAGTTTACAATGCCCAAATTTATTACGAGATTTATTGCCAACGAGTCCAATTTCAAAGGCCGCTATATGCCTTTTTTAATGGGTGCGTTTACTTTTTTCCTGCCCTGCGGTTTTACCATAACTGCTCAAGGGTTAGCTTTAATTTCCGGAAACGCAATTCAAGGAGCACTGATTATGACTTTATTTGCCTTAGGAACTCTGCCAATGCTTTTAACTATTAGCTTTTCCAGCTTGAAATTTTCGGGAAATTCCTGCTCGTCCGGAAGATTCTTGAAAGTCGCTGGAATTTTAGTTTTGTTTTTCGCTCTTTATAATATAAATTTCCAGCTAAATGTTTTGGGGATTACCAGTCTTAGCGATTTAGGCATTAATTCTGGCCGATTATCCAACGCCGCAAAAAATAATTCGCTCCAAAACGAAGAAGGATTGCCCTTAATTGTTAATGGCAAACAAATCTTAAAAATGGACGCTTCTTCTCGCGGCTATTCGCCAAACTATTTCAAAGTAAGAGTCGGAATACCGGTAAGGTGGGAAATTACCGATAAAGGCACCAGCGGTTGCACCAACGCCATTATTTCAAAAAGTTTATTTGAGGGAGAAATTCTCTTGACTCCGGGCCAAACCAGTATTAAGGAATTTACTCCCGAAAAGCCGGGTAAGTATAAATTTAGTTGTTGGATGGGAATGGTTTCGGGGACTATAGAAGTGGTGGATCTTGCAGATAGCGAAACTATGCTTCAGCCAGAAAAATTCACTGGCTATCATACTGGGGTAGATGTTGAATACGAGGACATAACAAACAATGTGAATATTTATTCTATTTATGATGTGGAATTTTTCTAACAATCCGATGAGCTGGTTTGGTTTTGGCTTTGGCTGGATTTTTATGATTTTATTCTGGGCGCTGATTGTTTATGGACTGATAGTTTTTATCCGCTGGCTTGATAAACAGGGGAAAAGCGAAAACAATGATAAATCTGCTTTAGATACTCTTAAGGAACGTTATGCCAAGGGCGAAATTGATAAAAAAGAATTTGAAGAAAAAAGGAAAGATTTAATTTAAATCTGTCTAACTTTTATCGCGATGATTCAAAAAACAATCCTGACAATTTCGGGCATGCACTGCGCTTCTTGCGCGGCAAATATTGAAAACGCTTTAAAACAAGAGGCGGGGATTAAATCCGCCAATATTAATTTTGCTTCAGAGAAACTTTATTTAGAATTTGACCCGATTGAGATAAGCATTGCCAGAATCCAAAAAATTATTGAGAAATCAGGATACGGGGCAATAGAAGAAGCTGCCGAGGAAGAAATGCGCGACCATCATAAAGAGGCAAAGATACAAGAAGTCAGGAAATTAAAAAAGCGGTTTATTTCCGCTCTAATCTTCAGTTTCCCCATTATTTATATGGCGATGGGCGAAATGATCGGATTGCCAATGCCAACAATTTTTGAAAATTATGGGACTATTATCCAGTTGACTTTGGCGACGGCTGTTATTGCTTCTTGTTTTAATATCTGGACATCTGGTTCTAAAAAATTACTGCGCCTGTCTCCGAATATGGACACCCTAATCTTTATTGGCACAGCCGTTGCTTATTTTTATAGTTTAACCATTTCTGTTTTAGTGTTTTTGGGAATAAAAATTGAGGCGTATCTCTATTATGAAAGCGCGGCTTTGATTTTGGTCTTTATTTCTTTGGGAAAATATCTGGAAGCGGTAACTAAAGGCAAAACCAGCGAAGCGATTAAAAAACTTATCGGCCTTCAGCCCAAAGAAGCGGCGATTATAAAAGATAACGAGGAAATTAAAATTCCTATTTCTGAAGTAAAAATCGGGGATATTATTTTGGTCAAGCCCGGTGAAAAAATCCCAGTGGATGGAATTGTTATTGATGGCTATTCCGGTGTTGATGAAAAAGCGATTACTGGCGAAAGTATTCCGGTGGAAAAGAAAAAGGGCGATGAAGTGATTGGCGCAACCATTAACAAGACCGGAGTTTTAAAATTTAAAGTAACCCGAGTCGGCAAAGATACGATGTTGGCCCAGATTATAAAAATAGTTGAGGAAGCAATGGGCTCCAAAGCGCCAATCCAGCTTTTGGCCGATAAAGTTTCTTTTTATTTTGTTCCGTCCGTGATTGGCCTTGCTATTTTGTCTTTTGTTATTTGGCTTTTATTGGGCCAGCCCCTTACTTTTGCTTTAACGGTTTTTGTCGCTGTTTTAATTATTGCCTGTCCTTGCGCTTTGGGCCTGGCAACGCCAACCGCCGTAATGATGGGGACAGGTTTGGCGGCAAAAAATGGCATTTTAATTAAAAGCGGCCAGGCCCTGGAAATTGCCAGAGATGTGAATATTATTGTCTTTGACAAGACCGGGACATTAACTCGCGGCGAGCCAAGCGTTACTGATGTTATTCAAGTTAAAGATGAGATTAGCGAAAATTCTATTTTGCAAATTGCCGGGTCAGTGGAAAAAAATTCCGAACACCCTTTGGCTCAGGCGATTATTAATAAGGCGAAAGAAAGAAAAATCAATTTGTCAGAGGTAAAAAATTTCCAAGCCATTCCGGGCCATGGTGTTTCAGCTGATTTGGAAAACCTGCCTGCCGACAGACAAGGTAAAAAAATACTTTTCGGAACAAGAAAACTAATGACTAACAATCAAATTAACCCTGGCCTAATAGAAGAAAAAATGATTGTTTTAGAAGAGCAAGGCAAAACAGCAATGATTTTAGCGCAAGACAAAGAGATTATTGGCATTATTGCTGTGGCTGACACTCTTAAAGATTACTCAAAAGAAGCAGTTAAGATGCTTCATAAAATGGGGAAAAAAGTCGCGATAATTACCGGAGATAATAAAAGAGTTGGACAAGCTATTGCTCAACAAGTCGGTATAGACAGAGTTTTAGCCGAGGTATTGCCGCAAGAAAAATCAGCCGAAATTAAAAAATTACAAAACAAAGGGAATATTGTGGCAATGGTTGGCGACGGTATAAATGACGCGCCGGCTTTGGCGCAAGCTGATTTAGGTATTGCTTTGGGTTCTGGCACAGATGTGGCGATGGAAACCGGGGAAATAGTTCTAATTAAAGATGATTTGAGGGATGTGATAATGGCAATTGATTTGAGTAAGTACACTTTAAATAAAATTAAACAAAATCTTTTCTGGGCATTCTTTTATAATATTGTCGGTATTCCTGTTGCCGCCGGTATTTTATATCCTTTGACTGGTTGGCTTTTAAATCCGGCCGTTGCCGCCGCCGCTATGGCTTTTTCATCAGTGAGCGTTGTTTCAAACGCTCTTCTAATGAAAAGATATGAATCAAAATCTTAAAGGGAGTTCCTTGTTGTTGCCCGCACGCGGGAGGGTTGGGGCAAAGGCGACTTCTTCTCTTTCAGAGTTGTATATACCTACCAATAAAACACCCTGATAGTCGGGGTGTTTTAAGTCAGAAGTCAACAGATTTTAGATATTGCTTTATCCTTTCTCTATCTTCGTTTTCTCTGTTCCCCTTAAAATACATTTCAATAAAATCAATTTTCTTTCTCTTTTCAATATAAGCGTAAATAACTCGCAGAGACGATCCTTTTAAATACCTGCAAAAAAGGCGCGCCTTAATTATTTTGACGCTATCGGTTTGGCTGACGATGTTAAAATGTTTGCTGTTGCCGAGCGGCACAACAGAGACCACGCTTCTAAATTCCCGCAAATCGCTTGAAAGAGATTTGTACTTTTTCGCCAGCCGCTTGCATTCTTTTGAGAACTCGGGCAATTCATTAAAGTTCATCATCGTAATTTCTGACGGAATAGCGCTCGTCGCGGTAGAAAACGCTTTCATACGAAAGCGGCTGACCGTCCTTGGCGACTTTCCATGGAATATCTTCGTGCGAATAATTTTCTATTTCTTTGGCGTTTTTATCGGAAAGACGCGCCAAAACATCATCAATATGTTCTATTTCGCGCGCCGAAAACGCGTCAAGATTTGGACGCTTGCGAGGCAGATATTTCTTTTGCTCATACTTAAAATATCCGCTTTTTACCGCTTCAATTTCTCCTTTTTCTTGCATGTTGGCGAGAATAGCTCCCATTTCTTTTGAAGTGGGCCCATGATGATTTTTAATGTAGGTTGCGCCCATTAGATTTTCTTCAAATTTCTCGTAGTAGTCAAAATCAATGAAGTAAAGCAGTTTATGGAGCACAGTTTCGCCAACATTTGGTTTGCTCCCGACTTTTCCGAGCACATACAATAAGACCTGCTTAAATTTTTCCAGGTGTTTTTCCGTAACGCGGATTTGAAGTCCGCCAGAGGGCTTTTTTGTCTCTTTTTCTATAACCACTCTGCGTTCTGGCGCTTTGCCGGCAAGGAAGTCCTCCAACGAGACGCTAAAAATCGCCGCCAGTTTTTTTGCTTCGGTAATGGTCAAGTCCCGTTCGCCCTGTTCAATTTGAATATAGGTCGGTCGGGACATTCCAAGTTCTGACGCCATGTATTCTTGCGAAAAGTTGTTTTCTTTGCGCAACGCCTTGATTTTTCTAAATAGATCCTTATCCATATATAGACATTATATATCTTGTAAATAAATCTTGTCAAGTTGATAAGTAAGAATACTTGACATCAGAGTCGGGCATATTAAAATCACCCGCCTTGGCCCGGTGAGTAAAAAAGACCTGATGAAGATGTTTAAGTAAAACACCCCGCAAGCGGGGTGTTTTAATAGTGCGTTTGTTTGACGAAATCCGAACCTTTTTTCAACGGAACTGACGGCGCGCTTCGCGCGCCAAACTGAATGCTCGGGCGGGCAAAAAGGAAGGGGGTTGGGGGAAGGAATTTTTGCCCGCCCTCGCTTTCCGTCGTCGCTGAATTTCGTGCCAACCAAGTTGGCGCGCCACCCATAAATTTTTACTAATTTTCTAACGGAAATATTTTACAATTTTTATTCGGACACACTAAAATAATTTCGTCAAAAAAATATTGTCCTAAATTTGCTCCTAAAATAAAATTTCTAAAATTATTTTTAAAACACTCCTCGTCGATAAATGGAGGGTTAGAAACACAAAACAACAGGCAAATTATACCCTTAGCCGACTTACCGAATATGTGTTTCCCTAAGGGTTTTATAATTATATCTTTCCAATATTCAACATAGTCTCTCCAAAACTTTTTTCTACCATCTTCTTTTTCCCCTAAGCAAATAAGTTCAAAAATGCCACCCCTTTTATCAATAGTTCTGCGCGGACCTTCTAATTTCCCATCAGCAAAAACCACTTGAATTTTTTTATCTTCCCAAAAGACATCAACGGGATTGTCTTCAACCGGATTTGATTTAATATCTTTTTCTTTAAAATTTAAACCTTCGTTTTGCAGATATCTTTTGACAACATTTATTTCTTCAATTTGTTTTTGAGTAAAAGAATCCATTTTATTTTTTCTTTTATTTTTATCTTTGTTTATTCCTGTTATTTTAATAATCCTGGTTCATCTAAAATCCTTGCCAATGATTCAATTTCTCCAATTTGAGCAAAGGTTGGAATGCCTAAATAACAATTATCCTTTACTAATATAGCTGCCCCACCGGAATTGCCGTGCTCTACTTTTGCAGATGTTACATAATAATTACCGGCATTAACACTATACTCGTAGCTAGAAATTATACCCTCGGTAGCCGTAATATCCGTTTGTGACCCTATGCTAGGATATCCTAAAATTACTATTGATTCTCCTAAAGAAGGTTTACGCTTGCAATAAAATCCTTGTTGTAAGAGAAGATTAGCAATAAAATTATCGGATTCTCTAATAATTAAACGCGCACCATCAGATTCATCACCAGCGGCTTGCATATTAAAAACACCGCTTGTTGTATGATGGTAAACATAATATAACTTACTGTTCCCAAGAAATTTGACAGTACAATAATCCGGCGTAGCCAAACCTCCCGTGAGGGGTAATTGCTTTGAAATAACATGTTTATTAGTTTGGATGCCAACGCCATCAGAAAATCCGAATAGCGTTCCGGAGCCAGCTTCACTAAAAGCATATGTTTCGTCTTTATTGAAAAAATCGCATTTTATATAAGCTACTGATGGCTTCCATTTATCTATAACCGAAGAAATGTCCACAGATTGAGAGGGTTGAGAAGGGATATTTGACGATTGTTGATTCTTTTGATTTTCTGAATTTTTTGATGGAATTTCTTTAATAATCTGGGGTTTCTGATTTTTTAAATTTTCTATTTCTTCCTTAAGTTTTTCCATTTCTTGTTTTT
>PFWG01000004.1 GCA_002791035.1 Candidatus Portnoybacteria bacterium CG_4_9_14_3_um_filter_43_11
CCACCGATATCTTGGATCTTAGCGAGGTAACTGTTTTCCTAAAACAAGTTCTTCTCTATATTCCCCAATTGATAATTGCCGTCCTGATTTTGTTGGCGGCCGTTTTAATCGCCAACTTCCTGCAGAGATTGGTTAAAGCTAGCGTTGAGGCGGCGGGACTTGGCTCGGCAAACTTTTTGGCGACAGTGACAAAGTGGGCGATAATGGTCTTCGCGATTTTAGCCGCTCTGTTGCAATTAGGCGTTGTTCCGACATTGATTCAAACCCTCTTTACCGGCTTTGTCGCGGCGTTGGTTATTAGTTTTGGCCTGGCTTTTGGACTGGGAGGGAAGGATTTGGCTGCTCAAATTCTTGAGAAAATAAAAAAAGATATTTCCGGAGAATAGAGGTATTGACAGGAGACAGCAGAAAATATATTATCTAATTAATAATTAGATTATGAAGATAACAAAAAGACCAAATAAAATGGGAAGCGGTTGATGACTGTGATGGTTTTGTTTTGTCCCGCCTTCGCCAACTGGCGAATAACGGATAGACAAAAGGCCGCTTTCAAGCGGTCTTTTTGTTGGGTCAAAGACAGAAACGGATTGAACCTTAACAACTGAAATAGTTAAGTAAATTATTTCCGTCAATTATTAATTGCCAACTTTTTATTCCGTTAGAGTTCTTTAGAATTCTTCCGGAAGTTAATATTCAAAAAGTTGGAAGGATATATTGAATATAAGGGCCTATGGAGGATGCCTTGACATAAAGAGCCGATGAAGGACGTGGCGTGACTGCGATAAGCCCCGGGGAGGTGTCTAGCAACCTTTGATCCGTGGATGTCCGAATGGGGAAACCCGGCGATGATTAAACCCGTCGCCAGTCCCGGCATTTTGTCGGGATAGGGAACTCGGGGAAGTGAAACATCTCAGTACCCGAAGGAAAAGAAAACAAGCCGTTTAATAACGGCGTATTCCCTAAGTAGCGGCGAGCGAAAAGGGAAAAGTCCAAACCTATTTTTAAATAGGGGTTGCAAGGTAATAACGTTTCGGAGTTATTCAGTTCTGTTGCAAAGAACTGAATCTTCCGGAAGGAGTTTATTAAATAAAGACTGGTTAATTGAATCTTGCTGGAAAGCAGAACCAGAGAGGGTAATAGTCCCGTAAATAAAAATCTCTTTATACTCCCAGTTATTATTCTTAAGTAGCGCGGGACCAGAATATCCCGCGTGAAGCCGGCAGTCCTAATACTGCCAAGACTAAATACTCTTTATGATCGATAGTGAACAAGTACCGTGAGGGAAAGGTGAAAAGTAGCCCGGTGAGGGCGGTGAAATAGAACCTGAAACCATAGGCCTACAAAGACTCGGAGCCCCGCAGAAATGCGGGGTGACGGGGTGCTTTTTGCAGAACGAGCCAACGAGTGTATGCGCGTTGCGAGATTAATCCGCCTAAGGCGGAGGAATCGCAGGGAAACCGAGTTTTAACTAAGCGAATAAGTAGCGCGTATACGACCCGAAGCCGGAGCGAGCTAACCATGGCCAGGGTGAACCCTTCTTAACCGAAGGGGGAGGCCCGCACCCACTGGTCGTTCAACGCCAGGGGATGAGCTGTGGTTAGAAGTGAAAAGCTAATCGAGCCCGGTAATAGCTGGTTCTTCCCGAAATAGCTTTTGGGCTAGCCTTTTGCTTATGTTTTTAGGGGTAGAGCACTGGATGAAGCGAGGCGGTTTTCCGTACTCGCTTCAATCAAACTCCGAATACTAAAAACTTTGGCAGAAGAGTTAGACTGCGGGGGCAAAGCTCCGTGGTCGAGAGGAAAACAGTCCAGACTGTCGTCTAAGGTCCCTAAATTAATCTAAGTGGGGAAGGAAGTAAAGTTTCTCTGACAGCTAGGAGGTTGGCTTAGAAGCAGCCATCCTTTAAAGAGTGCGTAACAGCTCACTAGTTCAGAGATTTTGCGCCGAAAATTCAACGGGGCTAAAGATTAATACCGAAGACACAGCTCTCCCGACGTAAAGTCGGGAGGGGGTAGGGAAGCGTTCTATAAGCAATGAAGCTAAACCGCGAGGTTTGGTGGAGTTTATAGAAGTGAGAATGTTGGCATGAGTAACCGCAATCCCGATGAGAAATCGGGACGCCGAAAGCCTAAGGTTTCCTTGGCAATGAAAATCAGCCAAGGGTTAGGCGGGCCTAAGTTGCTTCCGATGATTATCGGATAGACAGCGATGGACAGACGGTTAATATTCCGTCCCTTCGGTGTTTTTTGATGGGAGGACGAAGTTCAGTAGTCCGAGCGGCTTATTGGATTGCCGTTTCCAATTTAAGGATGCCTGTTAGGGAAATCCGGCAGGCCTCGCCTCGAGCGAGAATCCAAGAGTTGGAAAAAGGTTCTTCTACGGGAGAGCCGATTCGGGTGAGCGAGCTTCCAAGAAAAGTCCCTAAAATTAAAAACACCGGATCCGTACCGAAAACCGACACTGGTGGGCAGGTCGAGTAGACCAAGGCGAACGGGTGATTCCTTGTGAAGGAACTCGGCAAAACAACGTCCGTAAGTTCGCAATAAGGACTTCCCCGATGTAAAATCGGGGACGCAGTTAAAGATTCCTGGCGACTGTTTATCAAAAACACAACTCCCTGCTAACTCGCAAGAGGATGTATAGGGGGTGACGCCTGACCAATGCTAGAAGGTTAACGGTTGCGGTCCCTGTTTTCGGATAGGGGCCAAGGCCCGAAGCCCTAGTGAATGTCGGCCGTAAAAACTTGCGGCCCCAAGAAGTGATTCTTGAGAACAAACTCGGCTATATGCTGGAAACCCAGTTTTCAACTGGGTAATCAGCAGGAAAGACTCTAATATATTATATTAGAGAATCCCCAGAGGCCATACGCCGGGCCCCCGCAGTACTGTAGGGTGAAGATATGGTCCATACTTCATAGTAATATGAGGAGTATATGAACTATAACGGTCCTAAGGTGAGTTTTGTTGCCTTAGTAAAATTCGG
>PFWG01000045.1 GCA_002791035.1 Candidatus Portnoybacteria bacterium CG_4_9_14_3_um_filter_43_11
TCAAAGAAGGTTCGCGCATTTTCAAACAAAGGGCGCCCACTTGGCGCAAACCCAAAAACGTTGCTTTTTTATTTGTTTTGTTGTAATTTAGGCGAAGGAGGGTCAAACTAATACTTGACTCAATTTATTCCTTAACAACTTAAAAAGAGGTGAGAGAAATGAAAAAAATAGTATTAATTGGGTTGATTATCGGGTTGATTGGTGTGTTTACGAATGGTTGTATTGGCTTTATAGGTTATAGATATCCAGACTATCCCTATTATGACAGTTATCCCTATTATGATAGTTATCCCTATGGATATTACCGGTGGCACAGTTATCCCTATAGATATTACCGGTGGCACGAATATAGGCATTATCACGGTTGGGACCGCCACCATAGAGGAGGTCGCCGGTGATTAATGTTTCAACACGACCCTTGCGCAATACAAGCACGAGGGTCTTTTATTTTTTCTTGAAAAATTTATTATAATGAGTTATGATTAACTCTAAGATAGCGCGCCGGAATTTATAGAAATATAATCATGGTGGTCGTAGCTTAGTTGGTCTAAAGCGTCAGTTTGTGGCACTGAAGATCGTGGGTTCAAATCCCACCGACCACCCCTAAAAGTTTGACACGACCAAGACAATCTGTTATTTTTGTTATTGTCTTTTAAAATAGCGGCTGTTTTTTTATGCCAACTATCCATCAGTTAGTCAAAAAACCGAGAAAGACACCCCGAAAGAAACCAAAGACGCCAGCTCTTTGGCGGGGTTTTAATTCCCAGAAAAACCGGCCCCAAAAATACCCCTCTCCTTTTAAAAGAGGGGTTTGCACCAAGGTCTATACTGTCACGCCCAAAAAGCCGAATTCGGCCTTGCGCAAAGTTGCTCGCGTCCGGCTGACTAACGGTCTGGAAGTGACTGCCTATATCCCAGGCGAAAAGCATAACTTACAGGAGCATTCGGTGGTGATGATTCGCGGCGGCCGGGTCAGGGATTTGCCGGGTGTTCGCTACCACGTTGTTCGGGGCGTTTTGGATACCGTCGGCGTTGAAGGCCGCAAACAAGGCCGAAGCCGCTATGGCGCCAAAAAAGAAAAGGGCGCCGGTCCGGCTAAGGCGGCGGCAAGCGCCGTGGCGGCGGAATAGACCTTTAGGGTTGAATTCCCAATTTATAACTAAATTCAATTATGCGCAGAAAAAGAAAATTTAAAAGAGACATCAAGCCCGATCCGATGCATAATAGCGTTTTATTGGCTCAGTTTATCAATCACTTGATGAAAGGCGGCAAGAAATCAATTGCCCAGAAAATTATTTATCGGACTTTTGACCTCATTAAAGAGAAGACCAAAAAAGAACCGTTGGATATTTTTGACTTGGCGGTTAAAAACGCTTCTCCGTTAGTTGAAGTCAGATCAAGGAGAATTGGCGGCGCCCGTTATCAGGTGCCAAGAGAAGTGAGGGGGGAAAGAAAGATTGCTTTGTCTTTCCGCTGGTTAATCCAGGCGGCGGCCGGAGGAAAAGGCAAGTCAATGTCCGAAAAATTGGCTGAAGAATTTATCCTGGCTTCTAAAAACGAGGGCACGGCGGTCAAAAAGAAGGAAGAGACCCACAAGATTGCCGATGCCAATAAGGCCTTTGCGCATTTCGGCTGGTAAAGGGCTTGCTCTGATTGCCGGACGGCGGGAGAGGGATATATTTTGATATTATGCCCAGGGATTACGCTATTGAAAAAATCAGGGACATCGGCATCATCGCTCATATTGATGCCGGCAAAACAACCGTTAGCGAACGGATACTTTTTTATACCGGTATTTCGCATAAAATCGGCGAGGTCCACGAAGGGACGGCGATAATGGACTGGATGGAGCAGGAGAGGGAAAGGGGTATTACTATTACCTCGGCGGCAACAACCTGCTTTTGGACGCCAAGAAAATATTTAACTCAAGACAAAGATCGGTCGGAATGCCAAATTAATATCATTGATACGCCTGGCCACATTGATTTTACCGTGGAAGTCCAGCGCTCTTTAAGGGTGCTTGACGGGGCGGTGGTTGTTTTTGACGGTGTGGCTGGCGTTGAACCGCAGTCGGAAACGGTCTGGCGGCAGGCAGATAAGTTTAAAGTTCCGCGAATCTGCTTTATTAATAAATTAGATCGGGTGGGCGCCAGTTTTGAAAAAAGCTTGGCTTCAATTTGGGAACGGTTGACGCCTCGCGCCATCGCAATGCAAATTCCAATCGGCTTGGAAGATAAAATGGAAGGGGTGATTGATCTGCTTAAGATGAAGGCCTATAAGTTTGAAGGCGATTTAGGCCAGGACGTGAAGGAGGAAGACATTCCGGAAAATCTAAGAGCGCAGAGCCAAGAATATCGGGCGAAAATGATTGAAAAAATTGCCGAGCAGGAAAATGCCTTGACCGAAAAGTATCTTAATGGAGAAGAAATTGATGAGGCGGATTTAAAAAGAGCTTTAAGGGAAGCGGTTATCAACTACAAACTGGTGCCGGTTTTTTGCGGTTCCGCCCTAAAGAACAAAGGAATCCAACTTCTTTTAGACGCCGTGGTTGATTACTTGCCGTCTCCGATTGATTTGCCGCCGGTAGAAGGATTCAATCTTAAAGACAAAACCCAAAAGATTATCAGAAAAAGCGATGATGATGAACCGTTGGCGGCGTTGGCCTTTAAGATAGCGACCGATCCTTTCGTCGGACAGTTGGCCTATATTAGAGTTTATTCGGGGGTGCTGAAAAGCGGTTCTTATGTCTTGAATTCCAGCACAGGGCAAAAAGAGAGAATCGGTCGGATTTTGCGGATGCACGCCAACAAAAGGGAGGAAATTGAAGAGGTCTACGCCGGCGGCATTTCTGCCGTGGTTGGTTTTAAAAATACTACTACCGGCAATACTCTGTGCGACCAGAATAACCCGGTTGTTCTGGAGAAAATCGATTTTCCGGAACCGGTTATTTCCATCGCGATTGAACCGAAAAGCAAGGCCGATCAGGAGAAAATGGGTTTAGCTTTGAGACGCTTATCTGAAGAAGACCCGACTTTCCGAGTCAAGGGCGACGTCGAAACCGGCCAGACGATTATCGCCGGCATGGGCGAGCTCCATTTAGAGATTATTGTTGACCGGATGTTGAGAGAATTTAAAGTACAGGCCAATGTCGGTCAGCCACAGGTGGCCTACAAAGAAACGATTAAATCCACGGCGGAAGCCGAAGGGAAATATATTCGGCAGACGGGCGGTCACGGTCAATATGGTCATGTTTGGCTCAAAGTTGAACCCCTGGAGCAGGAAAATGGATTTGAGTTCGTCAGCGCTATCAAAGGCGGAGTCATTCCTCAAGAATATATTCCAGCGGTTGAAAAGGGAGTTAAAGAAGCGATGGATAAAGGTATTTTAGCCGGGTACCAGCTGGTTGATATCAGAGTGACGCTTTATGACGGCTCTTTCCACGAGGTCGATTCTTCCGAGGCGGCCTTTAAAATCGCCGGCTCTATCGCCCTGCAGGCTGCCGCCAGAAGAGCTGATCCGATTTTGATGGAGCCAATTATGAAGCTGGAGATAGTCACGCCAGAACAGTTTATGGGCGATGTTATCGGGGATATTAACTCCAAGCGCGGCCGAATAGAAAAAATGGATGACCGGGGAGAGGGAATGGCCAAGATGAAAGTGATTGATGCCTTGGTTCCTTTGGCTAATATGTTTGGCTACGCGACTCAGTTGAGATCAATTAGCCAGGGTCGAGCGACTTTTACGATGGAATTTGACCATTATGCCGAGGTGCCAAAAAACGTCGCTGAACAAATTATGGGAGGGGAGAAAAAATAGTCGTCAATTATCAATAATCAATGGTCAATTTGAGAGTTGGTAATTGAAGGTTAAGTATGATGTGGGAAAAAATAAAGAAAATAATAGAAAGAGAAGGAGGCAAAGGCATTATTATAGAAGACGGCCAGCCGGTCTACTTGGTTAAACGGCTTGATGAGACAGAAGAAGATATGGAAAAGATTAACCGCGATATAGAAAACCTGAAAGCAAGCGAGAATAAGGACGATAAAATTATTGAACCGGAAGACGACGCCTCAAAAGAAGTCAGGATAGAAGATTTGCCTTTTTGATTGGTTGCCGTTTTGACCGGTGGGGTCTTGACTATTGCTGAAACATTTTGTAAACTTCTTAGTAAGACACTAATCAAAATAATACCAGGCAAAAATTTTAGATAACAGACAATGTTTTTGTTGTCTTTTGTTCAACTTTTTTGTCAAGCCCATTATGGCTGAAAAATTTGAAAGAACAAAACCTCACCTTAATATAGGGACAATCGGACATGTTGACCATGGTAAGACCACTTTGACGGCCGCTATTTTGAAATGCTTGGCGGCAGCCGGTCTTTCGGCCCAAACAAAAAGCGTTGACCAAATTGACAGCGCTCCGGAAGAAAAAGAGCGCGGTTTGACTATTTCCGTTTCGCATGTTGAATACGAAACGGCCAAAAGGCACTATGCTCATATTGATTGTCCCGGCCACGCCGACTACATCAAAAATATGATTACCGGCGCCGCCCAGATGGACGGAGCGATTTTAGTCGTTTCGGCTCCGGACGGAGCGATGCCGCAGACCAGAGAACATATTCTTTTGGCTCGTCAGGTTGGTTTGCCGGCTTTGGTTGTCTTTTTAAATAAAATTGACCAGGCCGACGACCCGGAGTTGGTTGATTTGGTTGAACAGGAAATCAGGGAACTTTTAAGCAAGTACGAGTTTGACGGCGATAACATTCCGATTGTTCGCGGTTCGGCTCTCCAGGCGCTGGAATGCGGCTGCGGCAAAAAAGAATGCGAAAAATGCGGCCCGATTTATCAATTGATGGATAAGGTTGATCAGTCCATTCCCGAGCCGACCCGTCCGGTTGACGAACCGTTCCTGATGCCGGTGGAAGATGTTTTTTCTATCTCCGGCCGAGGAACAGTTGCGACCGGCCGAATTGAAAGAGGCCAGGTCAAAGTCGGCGATGAAGTTGAAGTAGTCGGATTAGGCGAAACAAAGAAAACCGCTATTACCGGCATAGAGATGTTTAACAAGTCGCTTGACGCGGGGATGGCCGGAGACAACGCCGGAATCCTTTTAAGAGGACTCAAAAGAGAGGACGTTGAAAGGGGACAAGTTTTGGTCAAGCCCGGCTCGGTCACTCCTCACGCCGAATTTGAAGGCGAGATTTATATTCTTAGCAAGGAAGAAGGCGGCCGGCACACCCCATTCTTTAGCGGTTATAAGCCCCAGTTCTATATTCGGACAACCGATGTTACCGGCGAAGTAACGTTGCCCGAAGGGACAGAGATGGTTATGCCGGGAGACACGGTTAATGGCAAGATTAAGTTGATTTCTCCGGTGGCTTTGGAAGAAAAGTTAAGGTTTGCCATCAGAGAAGGCGGCAAGACCGTTGGCGCCGGC
Source organism: Candidatus Portnoybacteria bacterium CG_4_9_14_3_um_filter_43_11 (assembly GCA_002791035.1). Taxonomy (GTDB): domain Bacteria; phylum Patescibacteriota; class Minisyncoccia; order Portnoybacterales; family UBA2143; genus UM-FILTER-43-11-A. The sequence goes on from PFWG01000045.1 coordinate 5,437, forward strand.
GTAGTAACAAAAATTGTTAAATAAATAAATGGCACCTAAAAAATCCGCCAAAGGCGGCGAAGAGATAAAACAGAGAATTCGAATAAGAATTCAGGCCTACGATCATAAACTCATTGACCAATCAGCGAAAAAGATAATTGAGGTTGTGGGACGGTATGGCTCTGACTTTAACGGACCTATTCCTTTACCGACCGAGATTCACAAATATACCGTTAACCGTTCCACTTTCGTCCATAAGGATTCTCGCGAACAATACGAAATGAGAGTCCATAAGCGGCTGATTGATATCGTTAATCCGGGACAAAAAGTGATAGACGCTTTAATGGAGTTGAGTCTTCCGGCTGGCGTTGACATTGAGATAAAGATGCTCTAACGACAAAATTTTCACTAAAGGAAAATTTTATGAGGAGAGTTTCAGTTAAGTAGAAACGGCGACTTTTATGGATTTAGTCATCTTTAGCCGGGGACTATCCCCGGTTTTTGGTTGAGAGGCAAAAACAATTTTAGGGGCTGGAATTCTTCGGTAACTTCTTGAGAAAATTATATGAAATTCATTTTGGGCAGAAAAATTGGGATGAGTCAGATATTTGATGAAAGCGAGAAAGTTGTCCCGCTGACTTTAGTTGAAGCTGGTCCCTGTCCGGTCGTTCAAGTGAAGACAGATGAGAAGGACGGCTACTGTTCGACTCAAATTGCCTTTAGCAATATTAAAGACAAGAAGACAAAAAAGCCCCAGCGGGGTCATTTCAAAAAAGCCGGACTGAAAAAGAATTACCGCTACCTGAAAGAATTTAAGGGCGAGGGCGTGAAAGTGGGCGATGTTCTGACTGTTTCCATTTTTGCCAAAGGCGATCTGGTCAAGGTTTCGGGTATTTCCAAAGGGAAGGGTTTTCAAGGAGTGGTTAAAAGACATGGGTTCAAGGGCGGTCCAGCCTCGCACGGGACAAAGCATAATTTACGCGCTCCCGGTTCAATTGGCACGTCTTTCCCGGAAAGAGTTTGGAAAGGCAGAAAGATGGCTGGTCGAATGGGAAGCGATCGCGTCACCATCTTGGGCAAATTAAGAGTGGTCGCGGTAGATCCGGACAATAATCTGCTGGCTATTAGGGGTTCGGTGCCGGGCAGAAAAGGGACTCTTTTGGAAATAATCGGACAGGGCGAAATTAATCTAAACAAGAAAACTGGGAAAAAGAAGGATTTGCCGGTCAAAGAGGAAAAGAATCAATTATAGAAATGGAAGAAATAATTTACAATCAGAAGGGCGGAAAGATGGGGAAGATAGATTTGCCTTCGGATATTTTTGGTTTGGAAATGAATAATGACTTAGTTCGCCAAGTGGTCTCGGCCTATTTGGCTAATAAGAGGAAAGTGATTGCTCATACCAAGGACCGGGGAGAAGTAAGCGGCGGCGGGAAAAAACCATGGAGGCAAAAAGGCACTGGCCGGGCGCGGCATGGCTCTATCCGTTCGCCACTGTGGAAGGGCGGCGGAGTGACTTTCGGTCCAACCAAAGAGAGGAATTTTTCAAAAAAAATCAACAAAAAAGTGAAAAGGAAAGCGCTTTTTATGTCTTTGTCTTCTAAAGTTAGAGACAAAGAAATCGTTCTAATCGATAAAATAGAATTAGACGAGGTCAAGACGAAAAAAATGCTTGGGATTATCAATAATTTAAAGGAGAAAATCGGAAAGGATTTAAAAAAGGGAGTATTGATTGTTCAGCCCGGAAGCGATAGGAACATATCGTTATCCAGCCGGAATATTCAAAAAACAAAAGTAATCCGAGCGGACAATCTTAATCTTTTGGAAGTCCTATCTTACAAGTATTTGTTGATTTTATCTCCCGAAGAAACCATTAAACTTATTGAAAAGAAATACGAGATTTAAAAATATGGCCGGATTACTTAAGAAAATATTAAAAAAAGACAACAGAGAGGAAAAAGACAAAACTCTTGGACCGGCGGAGAAAAAAGCGCCTAAGGAGTCGGCTAAATTGTCAAAGAAAGAAAAAGTCGATGTGTATCGGTTTATCCAGTCGGCGCATATTACTGAAAAGGCCGGAATTTTGACCGAGCAGAACAAATATGTTTTTAGGGTTTATCCTAAGGCAAACAAGCCGGAAGTGAAAAAAAGCATTGAGTCGCTTTACGGCGTAAAAGTAGAACAGGTCCGGATGGTTCATTGCGCGCCGAAAAAAATGCGGTTGGGCGGGAAAGAAGGCTTTAAGCGCGGGTTGAAAAAAGGATTTAAGAAAGCTATTGTGACTCTAAAAGAAGGCGATAAGATAGAATTGTCTCCAAGATAACGCCAAGATAATAATATGCTTAAAAAGTATAAACCAACATCTCCCGGGAGAAGGCAAATGACATCAGTTGATTATTCGGTTTTGACCAAGAAAGAGCCGGAAAAGAAACTGATTAGAAAGCTGGTCAAGAAAGCCGGCCGCGGTTTTATGGGGCGAATTACAGTTAGACATAGAGGAGGAGGCCACAAAAAAAGATATCGTTTGATTGATTTTAAGAGATGTGATAAGTTGAATATCCCAGCTAAAGTTTTTTCTCTTGAGTACGATCCCAATAGAAGCGCTTTCATCGCTTTGCTGAATTACACCGATGGCGAAAAAAGATACATTATCGCTCCCAATGGGCTGAAGGTCGGGCAGGAAATTGTTTGCCAGGAAAAAGCCGAGATGAAAATTGGCAACAGGATGTTTTTAAAAAATATCACGCCCGGCGCTTATGTCCATAGCATTGAATTATCGCCTAAAAAAGGCGGCCAGCTGGTCCGCGCCGCCGGCTCTTCGGCGCAGGTGATGGCCCACGAAGGCAATTATACGCAGATGAAGTTGTCTTCGGGGGAGATTAGATTGGTTTTGGGTAATTGTTTCGCTACGCTTGGCCAATTGAGTAATATTGAACATAATGTCGTTGTGATTGGGAAAGCCGGCCGAAACCGCTGGCTAGGCCGCCGGCCAACCGTAAGAGGCACGGCGATGAATCCGGTTGACCATCCCCATGGCGGCGGAGAGCAACGTCAGCCAATTGGTTTAAGAAAGGGCCCGAAGACTCCCTGGGGCAAACCGGCCTATGGAGTGAAAACCAGAAAAAAGAAGGTCAGCGACCGACTGATTATAAATAGAAGAACTAAAAAGAAAAAGAAATAAACATGAGTAGGTCTGTTAAAAAAGGTCCATATGTCGATCCCAAGTTATTGGAAAAGATAGCTAAATTAAAGTCGGGCGATAAGACGGCGATTAGAACCTGGTCAAGAGATTCTTCCATTTCTCCGGAAATGGTCGGCTTTACTTTCGGCGTTCATAATGGCAGGCAACATATTCCCGTCTTTATTACCGAGGATATGGTTGGCCATAAATTAGGAGAATTTGCTCCCACTCGCAAGTTCATTAAACATGGCGGCAAGATGCAGAGAGAACAGGAGGCGACCGCCCGTCAGAAACAGCCGTAATATTATGATTACAGTTAGACTAAGACATTTAAGAATATCGCCTAGAAAGGTCAGGTTAACCACTGACCTGATTAAGGGTTTGAGCGTGAAAGAAGCCGAAAGCCAGTTGAAATTTTTAGCCAAGAGGTCGGCAAAACCGGTTTTGAAACTTTTAAATTCAGCCGTCGCCAACGCTTTAAAAAACCAGAGTTCATCCAGGGAAAATCTCTATATCTCGGGCGTCAGGGTTGACGGCGGACCAAGTTTAAAACGCTGGCGGGCAAGAGCAATGGGCCGAGCGGCCTCAATACTAAAAAGGACCAGCCATATTACGCTTACCTTGGGAGAAAAAGATTTTCCGGCGGCCAAGGTCAGTAAAAAAGAAACAGTGAAACAAGAAGAAAAAGCGGCGCCGGAAAGAAAAGAAGCAAAAAGACCGCTAACCCAAATAGTGGGCAAGGTTGAGACAAAAAGCAAGATATTGCCTAGGAAAAAATCATTTATTCCGAAAAAACCGCATCAAGACGAATCGCAGTCAAAGATTAAATTCTTTAGCCGCCAAACCTTTGGCAACGCCAAAAAGATTTTTAGAAGAAAGAGTATCTAACTATATCAACAATTATATCAAGAGATATAATTTCATTCGCTCGGAAATAAATAAGCCAGCTTATTATTTCCTCGCTCATATCAATTATGGGACAGAAAGTTCATCCATACGCTTTCCGATTGGGATTTATTAAAAATTGGAAATCGCGCTGGTTTAGCAAAAATAAATATAAAGAACTTCTTGAACAGGATTATTTGCTGCGGGCTTTTATTTTGAAAAAATTATCCAGAACCGGCGTCAATTCCGTAGAAATAGAGCGGTCGGCTAATTTTATTAACATCGTTATCCAGACCGCCCGGCCAGGTCTGGTTATCGGTCGAGGGGGAGCCGGTATAGAGGAGTTAAAAAAAGAAATCGAACGGATTCTTTTTAAAAAAGACCCGTCTTTGGCCAAAACCGAAGTTAAGTTGGAAGTGGAAGAAATTAGGGATTCTTCCAGTCGAGCGGCGGTGATGGCATCGGATATTTGCGTCCAAATAGAAAAAAGGACTCCTTATCGTCGGGTATTAAAACAGACGATTGACAAAATTATGCAGAGTCGGGAAGTCAAGGGCGCCAAGATAATGGTTAGCGGACGGCTCAATGGCGCCGAAATCGCTCGGAGAGAATGGTTAAAAGAAGGCAGAATTCCTCTTCAGACCCTGCGTTCGGACATTGACTACGCGCAGGCGACCGCTTACACTACCTACGGAACAATTGGGATAAAAGTCTGGATTTATAAGGGAGAAATTTTCAAAGACCATGTTGCAACCGAAAAAAGTAAAGCATAGAAAATGGCATAAAGGCAGAAGAAGGACAAAAGGAAAGGACTCTCGGGGGACAGAGGTTTCTTTCGGTTCATACGGCCTGAAGGCGGTCGGCTCCGCTTGGCTTACTGCCAGACAGATTGAAGCGGCTAGAAGGGCAATGACCAGATATATCCAACGCGGTGGAAAGATTTGGATTAGGGTTTTTCCGGACAAGCCGAGAACGAGAAAGGGCGCGGAAACGCCAATGGGCGGCGGGAAGGGCAGCGTTGACCATTATGTGACGGCGATAAAAGCAGGCCGAGTTGTCTTTGAGATGGATGGCGTGTCGGAGGAGACGGCCAAAGAAGCAATGCGCCGGGCAGCGCATAAATTGCCGGTTAAAACGAAGTTTGTCAGCCGATAATTTATGAAAATGAAAGAATTAAAACAAAAAAATAAGAACGAACTAAGAAAATTATTGACCGAAAACCAAAAAAAAATAGGCCAGTTTAGGTTTGATTTAAACTCCAAGAAGATTAAAAATGTCAAGGAGATGAAGGAATTAAAAAAGGACGCGGCCAGGATTTTAACTATTTTAAATAAAGAAGACCATGACTAAAGAAAAAGAGAAAAAAGATAATAACCAGGTTGAATCCGGCCAAACCAGGCTGCGTCTGCTTCAAGGTAAGGTAGTCGGCGGCAAAATGAGCAAAACGGTTGTTGTTTTGGTCAATCGGTTCAAGCAACATCCCAAATACAAAAAAAGATACTTAATCAGCAAGAAATACAAAGCGCATAACGAAAGCGGCCAATATGAGGTTGGCGACCGGGTTATTATTAAGGAATGTCGTCCGATGAGCCGGGATAAGAAATGGATAGTAGTAGAAAAAAGATAAAAGAAAAATATGATTCAGGCTGGAACAAAATTAAAAGTGGCGGACAACACTGGGGCAAAAGTAATCAAGTGTTTTAAGGTTTTGGGCGGCAGTCGCAGAAGGTATGCCCAAATTGGCGATGTCATAGTCGCCTCTGTTAAAGTTGCCGAGCCGAGAAAGTCCGTTAAGAAAAAGGAAGTTGTTAGAGCAGTGATTATCAGACAGAAAAAAGCTTATCGCCGGTCGGACGGTTCTTACATCCGTTTTGACGAGAACGCGGCGGTTATTGTTGATGGGTATAATCCGAAAGGCGGCCGAATTTTTGGCCCGGTCCCGCGCGAATTGAAAGAGAAGGGTTTTGACAAAATAGCGTCTTTGGCGCCGGAGGTCATCTAATTTATATATTTATGTCATTATGAGAATAAAAAAGGGCGATACCATCTTAATAATTTCAGGCAAAGACAAAGGGAAGAAAGGGAAAATCCTCCAGGCCTTTCCTCGTCTGAATAAGATTCTCGTTGAGGGCGTTAATGTGGTTAAAAAGCACAGAAGGGCGAAAAATGAGAGAGAAAAGGGCCAGGTCATCGAGGTTTTTAAGCCGATTAGCGTTTCAAACGCAAAATTGGTTTGTCCCAAATGCGGCAAAGCGACCCGAGTCGGTTATCGCCCGACGGAGAAGAACAAGTATCGGATGTGCAAAAAATGCGGTCAGGAGGTCTAAAAGAAGTAATTTTGAATTTATGATGCGGTTAAAGGAAAAATACATCAAGGAAGTTTTGCCGGCAATAAAAGAGAAGTTCGGCTGTAAAAATAACCTGGCGGCGGCTAGGGTTGAAAAGGTGGTCGTCAATACCGGCTTTGATCCCAATGTTAGAGACGAGAAATATCAAGAGGCGATTTCCAACGATCTGTCTTTGATTACCGGCCAGAAGCCATCGGTTCGCCAAGCAAAGAAGTCTATCGCTGGGTTTAAGATTAGGGAAGGAATGCCGGTGGGAATGACGGTTACCCTAAGAAAAGACAGAATGTACGATTTTTTAGACCGGTTAATTAATGTGGTTTTGCCAAGGTCGCGCGATTTTCGCGGCTTGCCCGAGAAAAATATTGACCAAAACGGCAATTTAAACATCGGGATTAAAGAGCAGATTATTTTTCCCGAGATTTCAACGGAAAAAGCGGGCAGTATCTTTGGTATTGAGATTTCAGTCGTTAGTTCGGCCAAGTCGCGCCAGGAAGGGCTGGAATTATTCAGGCGGTTGGGATTTCCCATAATAAAGCCAGAGAATAAAGAATAAAGATATGGCTAAAAAATCAGTTGTTGCCCGGTCGCAAAAAAAACCAAAGTTTTCCACCCGAATAGTTCGGCGCTGTTTTCGTTGCGGCCGGAAAAGGGCATACTCCAGAAAATTTGGTCTCTGCCGGATTTGCTTCAGGGAATTAGCCAATAAAGGGGAAATTCCCGGAATTAAAAAGAGTAGTTGGTAAGACCTAATATTAATAAAAATATGACCGATCCAATTTCAGATATGTTAACAAGAATAAGAAATGGACAAGCTGTTTCCTTAGAAACGGTGGTTGTTCCGTTTTCAAAGATTAAATTTGAAATAGCCAAAGTTTTGGAAAAAGAAGGATTTATCAGTCGGGTTGAAGCCAAAGGAAAGAGGGCTAAAAAGGTAATGGAAATTACCTTGAAGTATGAGAAAAATGAGCCGGCGATAGGAATGATTAAAAGAATCAGTAAACTCGGCCAAAGGATTTATATTAAAAAAAACGAGGTTAAATCAATTAGGGAGGGATATGGAATAAGTATTATCTCCACTTCTCAAGGATTGATGACCGACAAAGAAGCGAGAAAGAACGGCTTGGGAGGAGAGGTAATTTGTCAGCTTTGGTAAAAAATATATCAATTATGAGCAGAATAGGCAAGAAACCAATTTTAATCCCGAAAAACGTTGAGATAAAAATCAATGACGGCGAAATTTCGGCCAAGGGACCCAAAGGGGAACTTTCTTTGTCTTGGCCAAGCGAGTTGAGCGTTTCCTTAAAAGAATCCGGCGCCGAGGGAAAAGAAGGCAAAGAGCTGACTATCGGGGTTAAAAAGAAAACCAAGAGATCTCCCGCCTTATGGGGGCTTTTTAGAAGTTTGGCCTTTAATCTGGTCTTGGGCGTGTCTGATGGATTTGAGAAGAAGTTGGAAATAAACGGCGTTGGCTATCGGGCCTCGGTTGAAGGAAAAAAAATTATCTT
>PFWG01000031.1 GCA_002791035.1 Candidatus Portnoybacteria bacterium CG_4_9_14_3_um_filter_43_11
CGGATTATCTTGAGTGCAAAATGTCTATGTTTAAAACACTAATTTAAATACTTGGCTTTATTCAGGTTATGCTCTTCCAATGTCTTGGAAAAAACCGTTTCTCCGTCCGGCTTGGACAGAAAAAAATAGTAGTCGGTCTTTTGCGGGTAAATTGCCGCCTCAATTGATTTTAACCCCGGGTTGCAAATTGGACCAGGCGGCAAGCCGGTATTCTGGTAAGTGTTATAGGGCGAATCAATTTTGGTGTCATCAATAGAATATCTCCACTTGTCAATTCCAAGAATGTAAGCAATCGTCGCGCAGGACTGAAGCGGATAATTATCTTTTAGCCGCTGCCAGAAAATCCCTGAAACGATTTGCCTGTCTCCGTCGTTAGAAACTTCCTTTTCTATAATACTGGCTAACGCGACTATTTCTTTTAGTGTCTTTCCTTGCGCCGCGATTTCATCTCTTAAATCCTGGTCCACTTTTTGGTCAAAATTATCAGTCATTTTCCCGATTATTTCATCCAGACCGGCGTCTTTTTCAAACTGATAAGTGTCGGGGAAAAGATATCCTTCCAAATTTGATGACTGGGCCAAAAGCTCCCCTGCTCTTATTAGTCCGGCGGCGGCCAGACGAGCGTCTATCTTTTTTAGGGCAAATCCTTCTGGAATAGTCACTTTAATTTCTTGCGCCAGCGCTTGGCCGATTATTTCCCGGGCGATTTCCGGCGTCGTCATTGAAGGACTAAGAATAAATTCGCCGGCTTTCAATTGCCCCGCCCAACCCCGGTAAAAAACATAGGCCGTAAACCAAAATTTCTGCCTGACTAGATTTTCTTTCTCCAGTTTGTCCGCCACTGTTTTTAGTCCTTCTCCTTTTTCTATGACAAAAACTTTTTCTTGTCCCTGGCTATCCAGCGGAACATTAATCTGATAATCGGCATACCAAACGGCGCCGGCAATCAACGCCAGAAGGACAAAAACAAAAGTAAAAAAAAGAATAAACTTTCCTCTATTCAAAATTATTAATCTTTTATCGCTCATTTTTCTTTAATTAACGGGACGAAAGCAAATCCCGGATATTCTTTTTTCTTAAATTTATCCTCGCCTGTTTTAATTAAAAGCCGGATGGCGTTTCCGACCGGCGCCGCCAGCCGGCCACCGATTTTTAATTGCTTTTTCCATTCCGGCTGGATTTCTTCCCCGGCGGCCGCCGCAATAATCCGGTCAAACGGCGCCTTATCTCCCAATCCTTTTGAGCCGTCACCGCAGACAAATTCCACATTTTTAAAACCATATTTTCCGACATTCCTTTGTCCAAATTCTTTCAGTTCCCTAATTCGTTCAATAGCATAGACAAAACCGTCTTGGCCAACGATTTTGGCTAAAAGCGCCGTTTGCCAGCCCGAGCCGGAGCCAATATCCAATATTCTATCCCCTTTTTCCGGCTGAAGCAATTCCAGCATAAAAGCCACCGTCAGCGGCTGGGAAACCGTCTGGCCAAAACTAATGCTTAAAGGGGCGTTATATTCTTCAATAAATTCTCTCCCCTCTTTTTTGATTAATTCTTCCAGCGCAAAATCAGCCCGGCTGATTTCTTTAAAGGCCTGTATAATCCGCGGGCTGTTTAAATAACCTTCCTTGATTAAACGGTCAATTAATCTGCTCATTATTTCCCTAACCTTCTTTCTCTTTTTTGATACTCTTTTATCGCGGCGATGAATTCTTCTCGGCCAAAATCAGGATAATATCCTTTGGGAAAATACAACTGGCTGTTGGCGGTCAGCCACATCATAAAGCCGGCGCTATTGTGAGGGTCGCTGCTGCTGCCAGTTCTTATCAGTAGGTCAACCGGCGGCAGTTCGGCGGTCCAAAGATGGGCCTTCAAAACTTCTTTCGTTATTTTTAGATTTTTGTCCCGCCGGGCTTCCCTGGCAATGCTTCTAACGGCGGCCAGCATCTCGTCTCGGCCGTCATAAGCGATAAAAAAGTTAAGTATCCGCTGGCTGTGTTTTTTGGTCGCCTCGGTCAATTGGTCAATGGCTTCTTTTGTCTTGGGGGGCAAAATTTCGTTCCAGCGGCCAATCACATTGACTTTTACCTGGTGCTGGTAAATTTCTTTCTTTTTAATTAATTCCCGAAAATACTTATCGTATATCCGAAAAAGATTATTGATTTCAATTTTAGAGCGTTCGGTCAAATTGCACCAGGAGCCGCCCCACCAGGAAAGACAATATATCCCCAGATCAAAAGCGGTCTGAACCTGTTCTCTTGTTTTTTCCGCCCCATGCCAATGCCCCTGCCAATCGGCCAGTCCTTTTTCTCTTGCCCAGCGGCGATTGCCGTCGGGAACGATAACGACATGTTCGGGCAAAAGATTTTTGTCTATTTTGTCCATAATTTTATTATAGTATCATAAACAAACAATTGAGAGCAAGAAAAAAACCAAAACCCTTGACTTCCTGCTTGAACTAAACTATAATACCGTCAACGTAAGTTTTAATAAGTTTTCTCTTTCCTTATGCGATTAGCGTAAGTCAAAAAAAGTAGAAACTAAAAAGTCGGCTTACGAGTTAAATTAAGTAAGGAACCCATGAACAAGAAATTATACATTGGTGGCTTGTCTTACGACACCACCGAGGACTCCTTGAAAGAGGCCTTTGCTAAGGCTGGAACCGTTGAGTCGGCGAGTGTTATCACCGACAAGATGTCCGGCCGTTCAAAAGGCTTCGGTTTTGTTGAGATGTCTTCCGAAGAAGAGGCTCAAAAAGCGATTGAGATGTGGAACGGCAAAGAATTTGAAGGCCGCAATCTCACCGTCAACGAGGCTCGTCCGATGGAAGAGCGCCCGCGAAGAAATTTCAACGACAGTCGCGGCGGATTCA
>PFWG01000024.1 GCA_002791035.1 Candidatus Portnoybacteria bacterium CG_4_9_14_3_um_filter_43_11
GAAACTGCTTCCCAGGTCTTAAGTAAAGAAAACCTCTATTTATTCATAATTGGAGATGCGCCAACAAAAAAAGGACTTTATTTGAAATATTTGTTATAAAAAGGCCCCTTCATATTTATGAAAGGGCCATGGAGTGGAAAACAATCAAAAGGGTCGGCTATTTTTTGATTTTATAGGACTGGCCGCCTTTGCTGCCGCTGGACTCCGAGCGATGGTGCCGACTGCCACTATCTTTATTCTTGTTCCCTGAATGCGGATTGTGTCCACTCTTATGACTAGATGGCCCGGTGCCAGGAACCGGCGCATTGCGACTCTGGCTCGTTTTGTTTCCCATAGGAAACCTCCTTTGATATTTGGGTTTATTAAAAAAGAACTACCTATTGTTTATTAGATTATCTCTTTAATTGATTTATGTCAAAAGAATAAATAATTTATCACCTCCCTACCGCAATGATATTTTTCTCAATCCGGACAATCGGTTGGTGGTCGCCAGTCGGGTAGTCCCTAAGAGCATTATACAATATTTCCTCGTTGTAGCGATACCCCTCGCCTCGTTTTGTCCCCGGGTCGTTGGTGATAAATTCCTTTTTAGTCGAGTCATAGCCCCTGATAACCAGGTTATGCCTTTCCGGACCCGGCGCCGTATAGTATGGATTGCCTAGCGACCGGCCGTCAAAAGGCGCGATGACCAGCCGCCCGTTTTTAACTTGGTCAATAATATCTTCTATGACGATGTCTTTTTTTACTTCAAAATTGTCGTAGCCGAAATACCCCTGAATAATTCTTTTGGCCGTGTCTTCAACCGCCGTATCATGATAGCCGCCGTAGTTTTTTTCTTCGTAGTCGGATATGACGGCGATGATGTTTTCGGCGGTATTTTTATCCAGCGTTTTTCCCTCTGCCCAATAGACCGCCATTAAAGCGGCGGCCTCCTCGCAGCCGTCCTGATAAACAGGGTTATCCCATTGAGCCGAAGGCGCCTGAGGAGTAAAAGGGACGCCGGCGATGGCATCGCCATCCTTTAAAACTTCGTCTTTTTCGCTAACCAATTTATTAACCAAAAGATGAAAATCCGGATAATTTGTTTCCGGCTCCGGCGCCGACTCTTTTATTTCTTGGGCGGAAAAGAAAAAATAGGCCGTTAAAAACGCGGCGATAAAGATAAGAGAAAAAATAATTCTTGAACTAAATTTTTTCAACATATTCTTATCAAACCCCAACCTTATTCAGCCGTCCCATCATCTGGTTTTTCTCCGCCGGCCCGGTTTTTTTCATCATTCTAATGACTTTGGAGAAAAATTCAATGGTAGAGTCGTAAGTCGGCCGGTCCACCGGATAAGGCGTGGCGTCTTTGCCGCCGTGAGCGAAAGAATACCTGGCCGGGTCAATATAGGACGGCTCGGCGCCGTAAATCATTTCCGCCACCAAACTTAAGGCCCGGATGGTCTTTGCCCCGACTCCTTCTAAAGCGACTAATTTTTCGTAATTTTCCGGCTTGTTCTCGCACGCCTTGTATAAAATCTTGTCCAGATATTTGCTTTTTGAAAAATCCTCGTTGGCCACCGGGTGCCACTTAAATTCCTTGGTTTCCAGATTGAGTAAAGTCAATTCTCCCTGTCCCTTTTTAACTTTGACCATTTGGGACAGACCAGAAGAATGTTTTCTTAAAATTTGGATATCCTTCATCAATCCGCGATAACTGCCGGAAACCAATTCGGCGCTGATGCCCCTGTTTTTTCCGCTGGTTTGGGCGGTCAAGTCCAGCGTCGGCGCCAATAACTGCGAACTGATGCCGGAGTGCGGCTCGCAGACCAAATCAGCGACTTTAGCCGAGTGCCAGTGATAGCGGCGGGCGGTCTGATTGCCGGCGTTCATCCCCTGCTGGACGACCGTCCAGGCGACTTGGCCATCCGGCGGATTGGAAAAGAAAAAAGCGTGGTGATAAATGGCGTAGCCGTCCTGGACCAGCGAGCTGTCCACTTTGGCCGCCATTTTGGAGTTATAGACCAAGGAATCGGATTGGCGGGCATTCAGCCCGATTTGCCCGCTGTAATTTCTGATTTCATCCGGCGTTTTTAAGGAGGTCTTGCCTTTGCCGCCGCAGATAAAGAGACCGAACTCTCGCTCTCTTCTTCTGACGGCTTCTTTCAGCGCCGCCGTCAAAATGGTCGTCAGGCCGGAAGCGTTCCAGTCAAAAGCCAAAACCGTTCCGAGCGACTGAAACCAGACTGGATCGCCCAGCCGTTTAACAAATTCATTCGGACCATACTCGGCCACAATGATTTCAATCACTTCGCTGCCCAGTTTGACCATCCGGTCAAACAGCCATTTGGGACATTTGCCGTAATCCAGCCCGAAGGTGGCAATTCCCCTTTTAATCATAATCCCATTTTAACAAAAAAACCGCCATTTGGCGATTTAAACTTTCACCGACCCGGCTTTAATCTTTATTCTATCGGCTGATTGATAATTTTGAGCATCTCATCCAGATTGTCGTCGGACGCGGCTTTGACCCGGTGCTTAAAGCCGCATTTAAGGCAGCGGTAGTGGATAACATAGCCGCCGTCCTTGGCTTCGGCGCCAACTGGCTCCATCAGCCCGCCGCAATCCGACTGGCGGTCGCCCGGATTGATGTCAACGTGCCTTGACCAGAGACATTTCGGGCAATGGTCGGTATAGCCCTGCCCTTTAGTCCTGGCTCCGCAATGCCCGCAGATAAAATCCTCGGTTCTTTTTTGAAATCTTTTTGATTGCATTTCTTTCTTTTAATCCTCACGGACAATTGAGCGCCTTGCGCCAGCCGCCGGCTCCTCCGGCCCCGCTGGGCAGGCGCTCCACAGGCCGCGATTGGCGCTCTGCGCCTCTTCCTGGGCCTCGACAAATTGGCTTTGATATT
>PFWG01000064.1 GCA_002791035.1 Candidatus Portnoybacteria bacterium CG_4_9_14_3_um_filter_43_11
TCCTTTTTGCCCGCCCGAGCGTTCAGTTTGGCGCGCGAAGCGCGCCGTCAGTTCCGTTCAAAAAAGGTTCGGATTTCGTCAAACAAACGCACATAACATAAATATCGGTCGTCATGACTTTTCTGACGGCCTTTTTTATCCCAGTAGTTGCTTTTTTTTAAAGTTTCTGTATAATTGGAATGAGTGAGGAAATACTATCCGTATTTCCGAGCGAATGAAAATATATCTGATATATAATATATTTAGCATGCTAAAACCATCTAAAAAATTAAAGCTGATTGAAGAATTTAAGATACACGAGACAGACACTGGTTCTTCTGAAGTTCAGGTCGCGATTCTGACTGAACAGATTGGAGAACTGATCAAGCATTTGAAAAAAAATCCCAAAGACAACCATTCTCGGCGGGGGCTTTTAAAGATGGTTTCCAGGCGGAAAAGCCATCTTGATTATCTAAAAAAAGAGGATGATAAAAAATATAAGAAAGTAGTCAAAAAATTAGGCCTAAAGGCGAAATAGGAGACAAGTATGAGTGTGGTAAAACATAAAGATCAGCGAGTCGGCGTTTTGATCGACGTTCAAAATATGTATCATTCTGCCCGGAATTTGTATAACGCCAGAGTAAATTTTAAAGAGGTTTTAAAAACGGCGGTGGCGGGAAGAAAGCTAATTCGGGCGATTGCCTATGTCATTCGGACCGAGACCGGCGAAGAAAAAGGATTTTTTGAGGCGCTGGCCAGTATGGGGATAGAAACAAGAGTAAAAGACCTGCAGATCTTTTTCGGCGGATTAAAAAAAGCGGATTGGGATGTCGGGCTGGCTATTGACGCCATTAAACTGTCGCCTCAATTGGACGCCTTAGTTTTGGTTAGCGGCGATGGCGATTTTCTGCCCTTGATTGAGTATTTAAAAGGTCAGGGTAGGCAGGTTGAAGCGATCGCTTTTGGCAAAAGCGCTTCGGCTAAATTAGTTGAAGCGGTTGATGATTTTATTGATTTAAGCGACGATCAGCGGAGGTATTTAATAAAGAAATAATCATAGGACATCAATATTGTCCTGTTGTCATTTTAGGAAATGACGCAGCGAGTTTTTGTTTAGGTTTTTGTTTAAGCCCGTTAATCGGCGGAGTGGGTCTAAGCAGGAACCTGTACGAAAACTTTGGCAATACTGACGCCTAAAAAAATGAAAACGAAACAATTTAAGACCGATTTAGCCGGAAGAGAATTAAAAGTTGAAATCGGTCAATTGGCCAGACAAGCCAATGGTTCAGTTTTACTGACTTACGGTCAAACCACTGTTTTGGCAACGGCGGTAATAAGCAAACAAGCGATCCCTGTTGATTATTTGCCCTTGACGGTTGAATACGAAGAGAAATTTTACGCCGCCGGCAAGATTAAAGGCAGTCGCTTCATTAAACGGGAAGGAAGGGCGCCTGATGAAGCTATTTCAACCGGCCGGATGATTGACCGCGTTCTGCGTCCTTGTTTTGATAAAAAAATCAGGAATGATATCCAAATAGTTCTGACCGTTCTTTCTTTTGACGGCGAAAACGATCCGGATATTCCAGCGCTTATCGCTGCTTCTTTGGCGTTGGGGGTGTCCGATATCCCCTTCCAGGGGCCGATTGCCGGTTTAAGGATTGGCCGGTCTTTAGCGAAAGAAACCGAGAAAAAACAGGATTGGATTTTAAATCCAACCTACAAGGCGAGAGAAGAAAGCGATTTGGATTTGGTTGTGGCCGGCAAAGATGGAAAGGTAAATATGTTGGAAGGAACGGCGGGACAAGCGCCGGAAGAGATTATTTTGGGCGCGATAGAATTTTCTTTGCCTCAAATTAAGAAAGTTATTGATTTTCAAAATCAGATTATTGGCGAAGTCGGAGTTAAAAAAGCGATATTAGAAACAGAAGAAACCGACCCAAAACTGATTAACCAAGTTAAGAAGTGGATAGGTGATAAAATAGAAAAAACCATTTATCAGGAGGGCAAAAAGGGCCGGCTGGAGGGACTAGGAGAATTAAAAATAGATCTGATTTCAGTGCTGACCGAAACGGAAAAATCGGAAGACAAAAAAAGGAAAAAATCAGTTCAAATCAGTGAAATCTTTGAAGACGAAATTGACGGAATTGTTCGTAAAAACATCTTAGATTCAGAGAAAAGGCCAGATGGAAGGAAAATTGACGAGGTCAGAAAAATCGGGGCGCAGGTTGGTTTTTTGCCGCGGCTTCACGGTTCCGGGCTCTTTGAAAGAGGAGAAACGCAAGCGCTTTCGGTGGTGACATTGGGCGCGCCCGGAGACGAACAAACAATTGAAACGATGGAGATAGACGCTAAAAAAAGATTCATCCATCACTACAATTTTCCGCCATTTTGCGTTGGCGAAGCGCGGCCAATGAGAGGTCCCGGCCGAAGGGAAATCGGTCATGGCATCCTGGCGGAAAAGGCGCTTTTGCCTCTAATACCGAATAAGGATGAGTTTCCCTATACGATCCGTTTGGTTTCAGAGATACTTTCCTCCAATGGTTCTTCTTCTATGGCGTCGGTGAGCGGTTCCAGTTTGGCGCTGATGGACGCCGGCGTGCCGATAAAAAGACATATTAGCGGCATCGCCATGGGTTTAATGATGAGGTCTGCCGACGAGTTTAAGGTTTTAACAGACATTCAGGGACCGGAGGACCATCACGGGGATATGGACTGCAAAGTCGCTGGAACAAAACTGGGGATGACAGCTTGCCAGATGGATGTTAAAATAGAGGGGGTAACTTTAGAAATCCTAAAAGAGACCTTTGAACAGGCCCAAAAAGCCCGTCGGCATATTATTGAAGAAATGGACCAGGCGATTGGGCAGCCGCGTCCGGAGTTGTCTTCTTATGCTCCTCGGATTATCACCCTGAGGATAAATCCGGACAAAATTAGAAAGGTTATCGGGCCAGGCGGAAAGGTTATCAATGAAATTATTGATGAAACCGGCGTTAAAATTGATATAGACGATGATGGCTTGGTCAGTATCACCTCTAATAACGAGGAGGCCGGCCAAAAGGCGCTTGAACGGGTGAATGATTTGACGAGAGAGGTCAAGCTCGGGGAAATGTTTAAGGGGGTAGTGACTAGAATTCTTGATTTCGGCGCCTTTGTTAAAATTTTACCGGACCAGGAAGGAATGGTCCATGTTTCCGAGATCTCTTCGCAAAGAGTTGAAAGAGTGGAAGATGCTTTAAAGGTTGGCCAGGAAGTTATGGTCAAGGTTAGGAACATTGACGAGCTGGGAAGAATTAATTTATCAATGAAAAACATTGAGCAGCCGGGTAAGTAGTCCTTAACAATACTAATCCCAATACTAATCCTAAAACTTTCAGAGCAGGAATATGAAATCTTTTTGTTTCATTTTTCTGTTTTGTGTTTTAGAAAAACTGTGGATCTTAAGAATCCTACTTCCAATCAAAATAGCGCCAAACCTGCCCAAAGCCGTCAGTTGTTCGACGAGTCGCAGATTAGGACAATGAAGGGGGATATGGCTTTTCTTTCCGGAAAAGGCGGCCGAGACGCAGAAAATAAGAAAGAAATCTTTTCCTCTGACCGGAGCAACGCCGGCTTTAAAAAAGCCGCTCCTCCTGAAAAATTGCCGGTGATGGAATCAATCAGAAAACCCGGTGAATCAATGATTGGTCCAGTCGGGCCTAAAAAAGAAATAGAGAAAGATACCGGGATTAAGACAGAGATTGATGAGGTTAAAGGCAGATTGGAACAATGGAAAAAATCGGCGCCGACCCAAATAAGGCCAGAGATGAAAATTGAACAACCCAAAAAGATTGACGGGGTTAAGGAAAAAAAGGAAGAGGCGGCGATGGACCTCAGCGCGCCTCTCGCAAAGAGTTATTTGAAATTTGTTTTAGGCGGCGCGGCGCTGATTTTGATTCTTGTCGTAATAGGGGGATTTTTTTATTGGAAGAGTTATAGACGGATTCCGGTTCATTTGGTTTGTCAGGATTTTCAATGCGTTGAAATCCAGGGAGAGGGGGAAAATGAATGTTTGCTCAACGGCGATTGTCTACCCGCCGAGCCGGTTTTGCCTCAGTCACTTATTTTATCGCCTAAAACCAGGACTATCGAAATAAATAAAGGGGAAGAAAGTTCTCTTTGGGATAAGTTGGAGTCGTCTTTAAGCGAAGTAAGCGGGGACGAGACCGAAAATATTTTGGAGCGTATTTTGATTAAAATGGTTGACGGATTTAATAAGGAGTACGCCGATTTGGACCGATTCCTTTCTTTAGCGGCAATCAATATTCCTTCCGCCCTGGCTCAATTTATTGAACAAAGCGACATAAACGGCGAAAACTATACCTTATTTGTTTACCAACAGCCAGAAGGGAAACGATTGGGCTTGGCGATTGAGTTAAAAGACGGCGCCGAGACGGCGGAAGTTCTAAAAAGCTGGGAAGAAGACATTAAAAACGACTTGTCTCCTTTGTTTTTAAGCGCGGATATTTCCGATTCGGCGGCAGAGTTTAAGGATAATGTTTATCGGGAAAAAAATATCAGATATACGAATTTCCCCGAGCCGGATTTGAGCATTGACTATGCGGTAATTGGGAATATGCTGATTATCGGCACTTCGCGGGACAGCATGTATGGGGTAATAGATATTCTGATTGACAACGACCAGGGATCGGATTCTGTTTCGACTTCTACTCCCACTAATTGATATGTCCAGAACTCGGATAAGGATAAAAAGAAAAAATCATAATTCACTGGACTCGTCGTGCGGCAATTCAAAGGTTGACTTGAGGAATAATCAAAAAGTTCAACAGCGGTCTTTGTCTAAAAAACAACTGATTTTAGTTGCCTTTTTGCTTTTAGCCGCCGCTCTTTTGGGCTACTTCATTTCTTTATTTAAAGAAGACGAGTTTAAAAAAATAGTTCCGGAAAACGCGGTTGTTTTCAGCTTAATTGACCAAAGCGCCTTCTATGGGCAAATTTCTTCTTTTGATAGCGGCGGGATTCTATCCCAATTAAAAGATTTTCTAAGCGAAAACAACTTAGATCTGAAAAAAGATATCCAGCCATTATTCAAAGACGAGGCGGCTTTTATCCTTCTCCCCTCCAATTCAGAAACGGCGTTTCCGTTTGTCGTAATTTTAAAAAAGAAAAAGCCATTGGCTGGAATTAACAATATTTTAGAAACAGTCAGGCCCAGTTTGGGGAAAAACTGGAATATATTTTCTCAAATATATCGGCAGGTTGAGATAAAGACATTGAAACCAGTCATTTCTTTTTCCGACAATCTGCCGAGATTATATATTTTTGTCCAAATTGAGGGCTATTTAGTTGTGGGTAATTCGCAGGAAGCGGCTAAAACAATCATTGATTCAATTATGAATAATTGAGGATAAATTGTGGATAAGCTGGGGTTGACACAGAATATGATTGAAGGTTAAAATAAGATTGTCTCCAAGATACTGATCTTTATTGGGGACACATCTTTACGGCCGGCTGAAATAATTTTTTTAAGAGTTCTTTAAAAGATAAACCAGGAGGTCCGTTTTTTGGGAGGGATCATTGGAGGGACCAATAGAGCTGGCGTGGCGTAGAGATATTAAATGTTTTTTTAGGGCCAGTCATAAAAGTGTGTTGTTTATCATTATCGTGTTTCTGTCTTGACTGCTGAGTAATGATATCAGCCGAATCTGGACCTAAAAAAACAAGAGACGCCTTGAGGTCATTTATTACTTTATGTATGGACCATATCAAGGCGTCTCTTATTTGTGAAATGAATGAGGGAAATGAAAATTTATTTTCATTTCCGAGTGAATGAGCAAATACTATTCTGTATTTGCTATTTTGTAAGTATTTTTGTTAAGCCCAAAATACAGCATAATTGTTGTTTAGTCAAGATTGACGGGCGAATTCTATTGTTGACAACCGCTTTCTATGCTACTATAAAACCGTAAGAATCCCCCGCGTTGTTTACACTTTTGGAAGAAAAAACAATCTAAACTGACCCGGTTTGTCATTCTGAGCCGTTAGGCGAAGAATCTGTGGATTAGATCCTTCGGGCTCCGCCCTCAGGATGACAAGGAAGATGCCTTCAGAATGACAGAAAAGAATTTTAATGATTTTTGTAAACAACGCGGGGTATTCTTACAGATAAATACACCGCCATGGATAAAAAGATTGAAAAACAACTGAGAGAAAAATTAGAGACGGAGAAAAAGCGGTTAACTAAAGACCTAAGCGCTTTTGCCAAAAAAGATCCGAAGATGAAAAGGAACTGGATAACCCGTTTTCCGTTTTTAGGAATGAATCGTTTGCACAGCGACGAAAGCGCTGATGAGGTTGAGGAATATGAAAATCTTTTGCCGGTTGAATATGTTTTAGAAAACCGGCTAAAAGACATTGAAGATGCCTTGGACAAGGTGAAAAAGGGGATTTATGGCAAATGCGAACTTTGCGGAAAAGAGATTGAACAAAAGCGCCTTATGGTCGCGCCGGAAGCAAAAACTTGTCTTAGGCATATTAAAAAAGATTAAACATTGGTTAAACGCCGGAAGGATATGCTTTCAAAGGTCTATTCGGCTGCTCTTGTCGGCCTTGATGCCCAGCTGGTTGAAGTGGAGGTTGATTTATCAGCTGGGCTTTTTAATTTCCTGATTGTTGGCTTGCCCGACGCTGCTGTCAAAGAATCAAAAGAAAGAGTTTTTTCCGCTATTAAGAATAGCGGTTTTGTTTCTCCACTTAAAAGTCGCCGCCGGATAATCGTTAATCTGGCTCCGGCTAATTTGAAAAAAGAAGGCCCTTCTTATGATTTGCCAATTGCGTTGGCTTTTTTATTTTCAACCGGCCAGATGGAAGCCAACGAACTTGATCAATGTCTTTTTATCGGCGAATTGTCTTTGGAGGGGATTCTTCGGCCGGTCAAAGGGATTCTTCCGGTTGTTTTGACGGCTAAGGAAAAAGGTCTAAAAAAGGTTTTCCTTCCCTTTGAAAACGCCAACGAGGCGTCTTTGGTTAAAGGAATTGAGATTATCCCTCTCAGGCATTTAAAGGATTTGTCCGAGTATCTGAAAACCGGGGAGATCAGATTTTCGGTTCCAAAGGCAAACAACAGAAAAAGCGGTCAGCAGATATCTCCTGTTGATATGGCTCATATTAAAGGTCAGGAACAAGCCAAAAGAGCGCTGGAAATTGCCGCCGCTGGCGCCCATAATGTTTTGATGCGCGGGCCGGCCGGAACAGGCAAAACCATTTTAGCCCAAAGTTTCTCCTCTATTCTGCCGCCCTTAAAAGACGATGAGATTCTTGAAGCAACTAAGATTTTCAGCATTGCCGGGTTATTGCCCTTGGACCAGCCGGTAGTTGAAGAAAGGCCGTTTCGCTCTCCTCATCATACTTCTTCTTCGGTGGCGTTGGTTGGCGGCGGACCTCATCTCCGGCCAGGAGAAATAACTTTGGCTCATCGGGGAGTTCTTTTTTTAGACGAGCTGCCCGAGTTTAGAAGAGATGTTTTGGAATGCTTGAGACAGCCGTTGGAAAACGGGCTGATTGTGGTTTCCCGAGCCAAAGGAAGTTTAGTTTTTCCGGCTAAGTTTATTTTAATCGGAGCGATGAATCCCTGTCCTTGCGGAAAGTTGGGCGATCCAAAGCAGGAATGTTCCTGCTTGCCGGGCCAGATTTCAAAATATCAGCGAAAGATTTCCGGCCCGCTTTTAGACAGAATTGATTTGCATATTGAGGTGCCCCGTTTGAGTTACGCTAAAATTTCATCCGCCAAAGAGGCGGAATCATCCGCTATTATTAAAAAAAGGGTTGAGGCGGCAAGAAAAGCGCAAGAAAGAAGATTTGAAAAAGAGAAAAATATTGCGACAAACAGCGAGATGGATATTATTCAGGTTAAAAAATATTGCTCAATTGATTTGGCTGCTCAAAATTTACTTAAAAAAGCGACCGACCAGATGAACCTGTCGGTTCGTTCTTATTATCGTTTGCTTAAAATCTCAAGGACTATCGCTGATTTAGCCGGCGCGCCGAACATTGAAGTCGAACATCTTGCCGAAGCGATTCAATATCGGCCCAAAGAATTAGAATTTTAGAAACCAAAAACTGCCCGCGGGCAGTTTTTTGATTCAATCATTGATTAAAATTAAAAGTTGATAACCGAGAACTAATAGATGTATCCTCTGATTTTCCAATCATTAATATTGATGGTTCTGACGCTTTTTACTCCCCAGCCAAGATGGTTCATTTCGGAAAATGTCACCCAGCTGCCATTAACCGATTCAACATAAGCGACATGGCCGTACCAGCTTTCGTTAGTGACGATAATCGCTCCCGCCTGCGGCGTTGAGCCGGTCTGAAGACCATAGGCCTTGGCGTTGGCCAGCCAGGACTTGGCGTTGCCTGACCAAGGAATATATCTTTTTTGAGCGACATACCAGGTGCATTGGCCGTAAGGGAAGACATGGCTTTTGCCGGTACCCGGGCCGGTGACATAGGTTTTTGGAGCAACGGTTGGTTTAGGACTGGCCGGCGCTGGCATTTGTCCGTCGGGAACAACTATCTTTTCGCCAACTTGAATTGTTCCATCGGCCGGCAGATCGTTGAAAGCGATAATCTCTTTTTCATCGGCTTTATAGTATTTAGCGATTGAGCTGATGGTATCGCCGCTTTTAATTTTATGGATAACTCCGGTAATTGGCAGGACGGTCAATTGATCTCCTGGTCGAATGACGCTGGTTTCTTTGAGGTTATTTGCCCAGAGCAGAGTATTCAAGGAAATACCAAAGAAAGCGGCAATACTTGAAATAGTGTCTCCTTCCTGGACGGTGTAGATGATGATGCCGGTTCTGGCTTCTTGGCTGATAAAGGTAACGGGATTGCTGTTTGCCACCAGGGCGCTTCCATTGGCGGCTGACATTTCGGCCTCATCTTGCGCGCCGTCGGCGGAAAGGTTATTTTCCGACTGGTTGGTTAAAACGGCCAGGGCGCTGGCCGAAACAAGGTTGGCGGCCAACGAGAGATTTTGCTGAAAGACGACTTGGCTATTTTCTTGCGTTTGGGCTTGCTGCGCCCGGGCGACAACCGGAAGAATAATTTTTGAAGACGGATTAAATGGAGAGACCAAAGACCAGGTTAGGGAAAATAAAACAACTGCCGCTAAGAGCAGTTTCTTGTTGCTTTCTTCTATATCAACCTTAAGATTTTTAATCAAAATCCTAAGGCGTTGTCTGATTGTACTCATAGGCACAAGGACAGGTTATCACTTCCGAAGTCCCAGTGTCAAGCAATTTATACACAACAAAATACGACTTACGAAGTTGATATTTTAGCGATTGGCTTGGCTAGGCGAGATTTTTTTCGGCTGGCGGTATTCTTTTTTATCACTCCTCTTTTTGCCGCCCTATCAATCGCTTGATACGTTTCGGGCAAAAGTTTGGCCGCTTCGTCTTTCTTATTTTCCTTAATTAACTTCTTAACCTCTTTGATTTTTTCTTTCATCTTCTTGAATCGGCGAAGATTAAAAACCCGCTTGCGGCGGCTTTGACGGAGGGCCTTTTTGGCTGATTTAGTGATAGGCATAATGCCATTAGTGTAAGGGATAGAAAGTTGGTTGTCAAATACCTTTGGTTAAAGTAAGATAGAATTATGATTGCTTTATTGCGGGGGAAAATTGAATTAAAATCAGAAAAATTTATTATCTTGGACGTCGGCGGCGTCGGGTATAAGATTTTTTGTTCTTCTCAAACACTTAAGGAATTGACAAATAAGCCGACGGACAAAAAAGTGAAACTATTTATCCATCTTCATATCAGAGAGGGGGTTTTGGATTTATACGGGTTTCCGACTTCTGAAGAACTGGAATTTTTTGAACAGTTAATTTCGGTTTCCGGCATCGGGCCAAAGGTCGGCCTGTCAGTTATGGCGCTGGCGTCGGTCAAGACGCTTAAGCAGGCGATTGCCAGCGGCCAAAAATCGCTTTTAACCAAGGTTTCCGGCATCGGCTCAAAGACGGCCGAGCGGATTATCTTGGAACTAAAAAACAAAGTGGCGGCGCTGGTCTCCGAGGTAAAGCAGTTGAGTTCGGACAGCGATGCCATTGACGCTTTGGTTTCTTTGGGCTACACCGCCAGACAAGCCAGAGAAGCGCTGGAAAAAGTTCCGGATAAAGTGGCCGGAGCCGGCAAAAGAGTCAGAGAAGCCCTTAAAATTTTAGGCAAATGACCAAACAGGACTGGAACCAATTTATTATTAAAAACAACAATTCTTTTTTACAGTCCTGGCAGTGGGGCGAGTTTCAAAAATCAGTCGGCCGTAAAATTTGGCGGGTAGAGAGAGCAGGCGTAAAAGCGCTGGTAATCCGGCAGGGCTTGCCTTTTGGGAAAAATTATCTCTATTGTCCGCGAGGACCAATCGGCTCGTTAAACGAATTTCTTAAAGAAGTTAAGCCAATAGCCAAGCGGGAGAAAAGTATCTTTTTAAAAATTGAGCCGGATGCCGGATTCAGCCAAAATCTGGCTAACTTTAAAAAGTCGCTTAAAGAGATTCAGCCGTCAAAGACGATAATTCTTGATATTTTAAGGCCGGCAGAAGAAATCCTGTTCCACCTGCGGCCGAAAACAAGGTATAATATCCGACTGGCGGAAAAGAAAGGCGTTAGGATAGAGGAGAAAAACAATAATGAATCACTGGAAGAATTTTTAAAGTTAGCCAAAATGACTGCCAAAAGAGACCGCTTTTCTCTCCATCCCAAGGGATATTATAAAAAAATGATGGAGGTTTTGGGCGAAGAAGGGATAGCCAGATTATATCTGGCCAAATCCAAAAATAGGGTTATTGCCGCTGACTTGGTTGTTTTCTTCGGCCAAACCGCCACTTATCTTCATGGTGCTTCCGACTACCATTACCGGCAATTAATGGCGCCTTATCTTTTGAAGTGGCAAGAAATTAATCAAGCCAAAAAATTGGGCTTGAAATATTTTGACCTCTATGGAATAAACGAAACCAAATGGCCGGGAGTAACCCGATTTAAAAAGGGCTTTCTGCCCGACGGCGGGCAGGGCGGGGGAAAAGAGGTCGTTTACCCCGGCGCCTGCGATTTGGTCTTTAATCCTCTTTGGTATCAGGCGTATAATTTAGCCAGAAGAATTTTTTGATTACGAAAGAATTTTTAAGAAAACTAATTCCAGCGTTTGTTTTTGACTGGTATCATTTCTTTTGGGCGCTTTTAGGGGCGCTGATTTACCGTTTTCCCTCAAAAAAATTGAAAATTATCGGCGTCACCGGGACCAACGGCAAGTCCACGGTTGTTTCTTTGCTGGGGCAAATTTTTGCCAGCGCCGGCCATAGCGTCGCTTCTCTTTCTTCAATTGAGTTTAAAATAAAAAGCAAGGTTTGGGTCAATGATTTAAAAATGACCATGCCGGGCCGAATGAAAATTCAAAGATTTTTAAGGCAGGCGATTGACGCCGGCTGCGACTGGGCGATTTTGGAGGTGACTTCGGAGGGCATAAAGCAGTTTCGTCATCGCTTTATCGGTTTTGAGGCGGCGGTTTTGACCAATGTGACGCCGGAACACATTGAACGGCACGGTAGTTTTGAAAACTATCGCCAAGCCAAAGGGAGATTGTTTTCTTCCCTTAAAAAAAACGGCAAAGCGATTGTCAATCTGGACGATCCCAGCGCCGGATATTTTTTGAAATTTAAGGCGGCGGAAAAATGGGGCTACGGCATAGATTTTGAATCCGAAGAGATGGCGGACTATTCGGTCAAAGCAGAGAATTGCAAGGTTGGTCCGGAGGGAATCAATTTTAAAATGGGCCAAGAAGAATTCAAACTGAACCTTTGGGGAAAATTTAATCTTTACAACGCCTTGGCGGCGGCGGCCGTTGCTCTGGCGGAAAGGATTCCATTGTCTAAAATAAAGTCGGCGTTGGAAAAGGCCAAAAGCGCGCCGGGAAGATTGGAGTTTGCGCTAAAGAGCCCTTTCTTGGTTATTGTTGACTATGCCCATACGCCCGATGCCCTAGAAAAGGTCTATCAGGCGGTCAAAGAATCATTTTCAGGCCAGACCGGCCGGTCCGCCTCGCCGGCGGGTAAACTAATTGGCGTTTTGGGCTCGGCCGGCGGCGGAAGAGATAAATGGAAGAGGCCGGAAATGGGCGAAATCGCCGAGAAGTATCTGGACGAAATTATCATTACCAATGAAGACCCTTACGACGAAGACCCGGAGAAAATTATTGACGAGGTGGCCGGCGGAATAAAAGAGAAAAGGGTTAAAAAGATTTTAGACCGAAGGAAAGCGATTTCTTCGGCGCTTCGGACGGCCAAAAAAGGCGATATTGTCATTATCACCGGCAAGGGTTGCGAGCCGTGGCTGGCGGTTGCCGGCGGCCGGAAAATCCCCTGGGATGATAGGAGGATAGTCAAGGAAGAGTTTAATAAATTAAAGTAGTTTATGCTTCTTTGGTTAGAAAAATTTGTCTTTTATTCCTTAATTTTTGCCTTGCCGTTCCAAACAAGAAAGATTATCGCTCAATTCGGCGGCGGGGCTTTTAATGAGTGGCTCGGCGCCTATGTCTATCTGACCGATATTCTGCTTTTGGCGCTTGTTTTTCTTTGGTTTTGGCGCCGGAGAAAAGACCGGTTTTTTAAAAACCTGGGCTGGGCCTGGCTGGGAGAAAAAATCAAGTCGCCGGATAGCTGGCTGATTATATTCCTAGCCATCGCTTTAGTTTCTTTGAGTCAGGCGGAGAGTGTTCAGTTGGGTGTTTATGGCTGGCTTAAACTGCTGGAATTTTCTCTGTTTTTCTTTTACCTAAAGTCAAACGCCGGCCTAATTTTTAATCTTCGGCACCTGGCGCCGGTGGTTGTTTTTTCGGGATTAGTCCAATCTATCATTGCCATTGGCCAATATCTTAGTCAAAAAAGTTTAGGACTTTGGTTTTTGGGCGAAAGCCCTTTGGCGTTGGATATTGACGGGGTGGCAAAAATTACCGTTAGCGGAGAAAAAATCGTTCGGGCCTACGGCGGCCTGCCTCATCCCAATCTTTTGGCGATTTTCCTTCTTTTGTCTGTCTTTTTTCTTTACTATCTCTGGCTGGGCGGAAAACATTCTTTTCGGAGAAATATCTTTTTTATCGCCGGCTACGCGCTC
>PFWG01000063.1 GCA_002791035.1 Candidatus Portnoybacteria bacterium CG_4_9_14_3_um_filter_43_11
CCACCGGTGGTTGGGACAAAATTGATGTCTTGTTTAAACTCAAAAGCCGGACCGGCAAAGATTACGCTTTGGGCCAGAGCCACGAAGAAATAATCACTCCCATTGCCAAAGAAACAATCAAAAGCTACAAAGATCTGCCCTTGGCGATTTATCAGATTCATTGGAAATACCGCGACGAATTAAGGGCCAAATCGGGGATCTTGCGCGGACGGGAGTTTGAAATGAAGGATATGTACAGTTTTCATGCCAATCAGGAAGATTTTGAAAAATTTTACGAAATAGTCAAAAAGGCCTACCTGCGAGCGTATCAAAAACTCGGCTTGACGGCTAAAGTGACCGAGGCCTCGGGCGGGTCTTTTTCGGAAAAAATTTCCTACGAGTTTATGGTTTTGACCGATGCCGGCGAGGATGATATTCTGTACTGTCCGGCCTGCGAGTTTTGCGTCAATTCCGTTATTGTCAAACAAAAACAGCGCGCCGTTTGTCCTAAGTGCGGCCAAGATAAACTCCTGAAAGCCAAGGCCTCGGAAGTCGGCAATGTTTTTGACTTGGGGCAGAAATATAGCCAGGACTTTGGCTTAACCTATACCGCTCAAGGCGGCCAACAATCTTATCCGATTATGGGCTGCTATGGCTGGGGGACAACGCGGACTATGGGCGTCTTAGTTGAAAAATTTAACGATAAGAAGGGAATTATTTGGCCGGAAGCTGTCGCGCCATTCAAGGTCCATTTAATTTCTATTGACGAAACCAGCCGGGAAAAGGCAGAAGAAATTTACAGCGATCTGAGCAAAGCCGGGATAGAGGTTTTATACGATGACCGGGTAGGTAAATCGGCCGGCGAGAAATTCGCCGACGCGGATTTAATCGGTATTCCTTATCGGACGGTGGTGAGCGGCAAAACGATTGAAAAAGATTCGGTTGAAATCAAAAAAAGAGATAGTGAGGAAATGGAATTGGTAAAAATAAAGGATATAATTGCTTGTGTTAAATAATTTGTTCGGATTTTTTTCAAAAGATATCGGTATTGACCTGGGAACGGCCAATACCCTTGTTTATGTTAGGGGGCGGGGAATTATCATTAATGAGCCCTCGGTTGTCGCCATCAATCAAAAAACCGGACAGATTTTATCTATCGGCCGAGAGGCAAAAAAGATGGTTGGCCGGACACCGGCGCATATTGTCGCTTCCCGGCCGCTGGTTGCCGGCGTAGTTTCCGACTTTGAAGTTACCGAGCAAATGCTCAAATTTTTTATTGACAAAGTTCATCGGGAAAGTTTTTCCATCTTGCCGCGGCCAAGAGTGGTGGTCGGTATTCCTTCCGGCGTTACCGAAGTGGAAAAAAAGGCGGTGGAAGACGCTACCAGAAACGCCGGCGCCAGAGAGGTTTATCTGATTGAAGAACCGATGGCGGCGGCGATTGGCATTCGTCTGCCAATTCAGGAAGCGGCCGGCAATATGCTTATTGACATTGGCGGCGGAACCAGCGAGATAGCGGTAATTTCTTTGGGCGGAATTGTTGTCAGCCGGAGCTTAAGGATAGCCGGCGACAAACTCAACGAAGACATTATTAATTACGCTCGGGACGAATTTAATCTTTTGCTGGGAGAAAAAACCGCCGAAGACATTAAATTGGCCATCGGTTCAGCCCATCCGTTAGAGGAAAAAATAGAGACGACCATGTGCGGCCGGGACATTGTTACCGGTCTGCCGAAAGAGATTATCGTTGACGACAGCCAAATTAGGAAAGCGCTTAGCCGCTCAATTAAAACATTAGTTAACGCCGTCAAAGGCACGATTGAAGAAACGCCGCCCGAACTGGTTGCCGATATTATGCGCCGGGGGATATACCTAGTCGGCGGCGGAAGCTTGTTGCGCGGTCTGGATAAACTGATTGCCGAGCAGACCGAGATGCCGGTTAAATTAGTGGAGGACCCTCTCACTGCCGTAGTCAGGGGCGCCGGCGTGGTCTTGGAAGATATAGATTCTTTAAAAGACGTCTTGGTCAGCACCAAATACCAGAAGCCGCCGAGGTAGAAATAATATAATTAAGAGGAAAAAGGTCAAAAATAAAAACAAAAACAAAAATATGAGAAAATATATAATTTTAGGATTAGTAGGAGCGATGGTTTTTTCGGTTAGCGTGGTTTCAGCGGGCAGACCGGGATATTCTTCTAAAAAACAGGCCATAGTAGTAATACCAGCTCGCGCGATTGAAGTTTCTCCGGAAGTGTTTAGTTTAGGATCTGCTTCTGATTATAATGGCATGAAAGTAGAGGGGTACGCCTTTATTCATTACAAAGAGGGATTTGGCAAACCAACCGGATGCAACAATGACGGCGTATGTCAGGGATGGGAGAGTCCTGATTGCGCGGATTGCGCTGACGGTGGCGAAAAACCAGATGCCAGCATTTGCTATGGATTTCTTTCTAAAAGAGCCAAGTGGAAAGAGGTTGAGCCATATCTAGTTGACCCAACTAATATTAGAGGCCTGAACGGGACATTTGTCAGAGATAATCTCGCTTTTAATATCAGCAAATGGGAAAACGCGGCTTCAAAAGAAATTCTTGGCGATGAGATTTCGGGCGCGGTTGATGGCGTGGATTTAGAAAGCCCGGATAATAAAAACGAGGTCTATTTTGGAGATATTGGGCAGAGCGGCGCGATTGCGGTAACAGTCGTCTGGGGGATATTCGGAGGACCGCCCGGCGGACGGAAATTAATTGAATGGGACCAGGTTTATGACCAAGTTGATTTTGACTGG
>PFWG01000055.1 GCA_002791035.1 Candidatus Portnoybacteria bacterium CG_4_9_14_3_um_filter_43_11
TAAAGAATAGAGTGAACCTCTTGGTAGCTTCTTTCATTAATTAGATCGGGTGGAGTTAGGTCGGTGGCTAATTTACCCGAAATCTGGTCGATTTTAACTTTTTTTTGATAAACCAACTCGCCATTAACCATTGGCTTATCTATTTTTTCTAATAGCTGGGGAGGAGTGAATTCTTCTGTTTTTTCAGGAAGAATAAATTCATTTAGTTTTAGTTCTTTTCCTTTGGAATTCCTTTTCATCTGATGGGCTTGAGTCATAAAACTGTTCCAAATCGGCGCGGCAACATAGACGCCGTCCGCTCCCAACTTCATTTTCTTGGTAAAATCATTGTTTCCTGCCCAGACGCCGGCAACCAAACTTGGCGTATAGCCAACTGTCCAGCCATCGGTGTAGTCCTGGGTGGTGCCGGTTTTGACCGCCGCCGGAATACCAGCGAGGTATAGTTTTGAATGAGCGCCGAAAATTGGCGTCCTGGCTTCGTTATTGGATAAAATATTGCTGATTTGCCGGGCGATTTCCTTGTCTAAAACCTGCTCTTCTTTATTTTTATATTCATCTAAGACATTACCTTCGGCGTCTTCTATTTTTAAAATCAAACCGACTGGGTGTTTAATTCCTTCAGCGGCAAAAACGCCGTAGGCGGCGGTTTCATCAATTAATTTAACTTCTCCGCCGCCCAAGACCAAAGATAGGCCATATTGGCTACGGTTTCTTAATGTGGTGATACCCATTCTTTGAGCCAAATCAATGGTGTTATCAATACCGGCTAAATAAAGGGTCTTAACCGAAGGGAGGTTAATTGATTGCGCCAAGGCGTTTTTCATTGTTATTGGTCCTCTGAATTTCAAATCGTAGTTATTGGGCGCGTATTCTATTCCTTCGCCCGGTCCGAATTTGCCAAAACTGGTCGGTAGGTCAAAAAGGACAGTTTCCGGCCGATAACCCTTTTCAAAGGCGGCGGCATACGCAAATGGCTTAAAAGACGAGCCTGGTTGGCGGTTAGGACTGGTAGCGACATTGAATTGGTCTTCTTGATAGTTTTTAGAACCGACTAAGGCCAGCACCTGGCCGGTTTTCGGGTCAATCGCCACTAAAGCGGCATTAGAGGCCTGATATCTTAATTTATTGTTTTCAACCCCTTTAGTTACCGCTTCTTCGGCGATTTTTTGCAAGTCCCAATCCAAGGTGGTATAAACCTTTAAGCCGGCCATATTGATATCGGTATAGTCCTTGCTGTATTTCTCTTCTAAATATTCCTGAACCATAGTGACAAAATGATGGGCTTTTAAATCGCCTAAAGTAGAGTAGGTTAATTCTTCTGTTTCGGCTTTGTCGGCCTCTCCCTGTGAAATGTAGCCGAATTTAACCATCCGGTCTAAAATATATTTTTGCCGTTCTTTTAATTCTTCAGGGTGCGATCCATTAGGGGAATAATAACTCGGGCCGTTAGGCAAAGCGGCTAAAAGAGCTGACTGGGCCAGCGTCAAATCCTTGGCGCTTTTGTTAAAAAACGTCTGGCTGGCCGCTTCAATGCCGTAAGCGTTGGAGCCGTAAGGGACCTGATTAAGATAAAATCCCAGGATCTCGTCTTTGGAATATTTCCATTCCATTTCCAGCGCCAAAATCATTTCTTTTATCTTGCGGGTGTAAGTTCTGGCTGATTGCGGGCCGCCCAAATAGGCGTTTTTGATGTATTGCTGGGTGAGAGTGGAACCGCCCTGGGTGATTTTTTGTCTAGTCAGGTTCGCCCAGAAGGCCCGCAAGATGCCTTTCCAATCAAAGCCGAGATGATGATAAAAATTATCGTCTTCAATCGTGACAGTGGCGTTTTTGACTGTGTCGGGGATTTCTTCAAGCGGAATAACGGTCCTTTTTTCTTCGCCGTGGATATCATAGAGGATGACTTCGCCGGTTCGGTCGTAAATTTTAGTTGATTCAACTACTTCTCTTTGGTCCATCCTGGTCGGGTCGGGTAAATCTTTGGCAAAAAAAGCAAAAAGACCGATTCCGAAAAGAATGGCCATAGCGAACAAAAATAATCCCAGTCGGAATAGTTTTCTAATCATACCCAATGATTTTACCAGAATTGACCTATTTTTTCAAGATTGGTATGATAAAAGCATATGGATAAAGAAAAACAAATTCAAGAAGTTTTAAATCGAGGCGTGGAAAATATTTACCCCTCCCGGCAGGAATTGGAAAAAATTCTGCGCTCGGGTAAAAAACTGAAACTTTACTGCGGCTACGACCCGACCGCGACGAGGCTCCACATCGGAAACGCCATTACTTTAAGAAAACTGGCCCAATTCCAGAAATTAGGGCATAAAGTAATAATGCTTATCGGCGATTTTACCGGCATGATCGGCGACCCGACTGATAAAACCGAAGCGCGAAAAAAAATGACCCGCGACCAAGTCCTAAAAAATTCCAAAAACTACCAAAGCCAGGCCGCCAAAATCCTTGACTTTAAAGGCAGCAATCCGGCCAAGATACTCTACAATAGCGACTGGAACGATAAATTGACCTTTATTGATTTGATTGAATTGGCGTCCAATTTTACCGTCGGCCAAATGCTGGTTCGCGATATGTTTCAGGAGCGAATCAAAAAAGACAAGCCGATTTACCTGCATGAGTTTCTTTATCCTTTGGCGCAGGCCTACGACAGCGTCGCGATGAATGTTGATTTGGAAGTCGGCGGCAACGACCAAACCTTTAATATGCT
>PFWG01000019.1 GCA_002791035.1 Candidatus Portnoybacteria bacterium CG_4_9_14_3_um_filter_43_11
TTTTCTTTTTGACATATATTTTTATTTTGGCTCCGGGGGTGGGATTCGAACCCACGACCAATTGATTACACTAATCCTAAAGTTTCCTTTAAGCGTGGACTATATCATCCCCGCAATAATGCGGGGCAAGGCGCTTCCCTCTCATAATATTATGAGAAGTACTCCTTTTCAGGATAGTCTCTGAACCTTTCCCAATAATATATTGGGACTTGGCTGCGGATTACCATATTTTACAAGTTAGGTTCCCCGCAATTCACCTTGTTTTTCAACCTAAGTTGCCTTAGGAAGCTGCATTGTTTATACAGTCAACTGC
The DNA here is from genome assembly GCA_002791035.1 of Candidatus Portnoybacteria bacterium CG_4_9_14_3_um_filter_43_11. Lineage (GTDB taxonomy): Bacteria > Patescibacteriota > Minisyncoccia > Portnoybacterales > UBA2143 > UM-FILTER-43-11-A. Next base: position 314 of record PFWG01000019.1, read on the forward strand.
GCTACCGCTGCGCTACCCCGGAATGTAATAAAATTTTTAATCTACTCTAAAACCTTATTTATCCAACCCGTTACTCTTCTATGAAGAATTGTGCTGCTAATGCTGATTCTAAACACTCCATAGATATGCTTTTTCTTTCTTAGCCGATTAAGATTGTTAGGAGCAATATAGCTTTTAGTGAACTGTTTGAGAGGAATCCCTGTCAGTTTGGACCAATATTTTTTGGCTTTTTTTTCGTCAAGATCGTCGTGTATATATAAACTTCCTCTTAATTTTTCCTCTGAAATGTTACAAAATTCTCTAAGCCAGTTTGCCATAAATCTTATAGCTTTCGGGTCTGAATTATTAAAAGAAACATGACCGTCTGCCTTATCGCCCTCGGCGAAATACAAGGCTATTCCTGCTATAAATCTATCGCGGCTTGAGACATCTCCAACTTCTTTTTCCCCTTCTGCCAGCAACTTACGAGTTAGTTCTTCTCGTTCTTTCTGTTTTTTCTTTGCTCCGATAATACTTCCTCTTAGGGCGCCCGTCTTTTTATTCAGATATAATCTCTCCTGCTGTTTTTTGCTTAACTGAATATCACGAACCCACAAACTCACTGAAGACCTTGAAACCCCCAACTTTTTTTGAATATCTTTTACTGAAAATCCCTTCTTCCTCAGAGAGCGAGCTTTTGATTTCATTTCTAACTTCCCCGCGTATCCCATGTTTTAATTTTCTCATACCGAACCTAGGATGTCAAGTTAAAAATTATCGGACACTTAGCAGGGCGTCAAGCGTTTCTCTGGCTGTCTTCTCCCAAGAAAATTTCTTGGCTTGAGCTAGTCCTTTTTCGGTTAATTCCCGCCGCAAATCCCCGTCGCTCAATCCTTTAGTCATCGCCGTCGCGATGGCGTCAATGTTTGAATTGTCCTTAATATATATCGCCGCTTCGCCGGCGACTTCGGGGATAGAAGCGGCGCACGAAGTTACCACCGGCGTCCCGCAGGCCATTGATTCCAAAACCGGCAGGCCAAATCCTTCGTAATCGGAAAGATAGACCATCAATTCAGCGGCGCTGTAAACCGCCGCCAAGTCCCCGCCGCCTAAATAATCTTTTCTGACGACTGCCAAGCGTCCAAGCCGCTGGTTGATTTGCTCGGCCAGCCGGTTAATATTGTCGCCGGAATAATCAGCGCCGACGACTAAAAATTGAGCGTCCCCTATTTCTGCCGCCGCTTTTTCAAAGGCCAAGAGCGTCTCCGGCAAATGACGACGCTTGAAAATTGAGCCGAGATAAAAAACAAATTTATCCCTAATTTGGTATTTTTCTTTAATTTCCCTGATTTTGTCGGCATCCTGGATGGGATAAAACGACTTGTCAGCGGCTAAGGGAATATCAAAAACTTTTTCCGGCTGAACTTGGTAATACTTTAAAATCTCTTGGCGGCTAAACTTGGAACAGGTTAGAATGATTTTGGCTTTTTTAGCCGCCATCCGCGAGACGGTTTTTAACAAAATTCGGTCCCAAACGCTCGGCCAGTTGTATAAATCCGGCCGCGCCTGATAGATGATGTCGTGAAGTTCCAAAGCGATATCGCCGCGATAAAACACCGGCGCGACATAGCCCGGACAAAATAAAATATCAACCTGGTCTTTTTCGGCGGCGCGGGGCAAACGCCAATGCGTAAACCAAGCGTTGCTTTTGTGGCCTGCCCGAAGCGCTTGACGCGGCAAAGCGGGCAAGCCAAGCAGTTTTTTTTCAAAGCGTTCCGGCAATTCCAAATCCGGAATCCGGTTTTTGAAATACAGGATGAATTTTAAATCCGGCGGCAAATCAAACCCGCCTGCCGGCAAATCAAACTTTGCCCATTCGCCTAAAAGGGAAAATAGCACCCGGCCGACGCCGGTTGGCTGGGTTTCTATTTCACGC
>PFWG01000040.1 GCA_002791035.1 Candidatus Portnoybacteria bacterium CG_4_9_14_3_um_filter_43_11
GTTCGCCAATTAAAAAGGTACGTGAGCTGGGTTCAAACCGTTCAGAAGCGAAACTATTTTTGGCTTTTGAACCCATTTGAACCCAAGGAAGACATCATAACGGCGGCATTTCACAGTAATGTGGAATGAGAAATCGACTATATCGGCGTAATCCACTTGTGATATAACCTGTCATATGTTAGGATAATACCGAGGGAAGTCGTGTGTATGAAAAAAATCGTTTCATCAGTAAAGAGGAAGAAATACATATTGACCCCGTAGAGACTAAACGTCGATTATCCTGTAAATGCAGGATAGTAATATAGTCCATACACTTAGTAATAAGTGATGATATGCGTAAGACAGGTTGGTCCCTATCTGCCGCAGGCGTTTGATACTTGAGGGGGCTCGTCCATTGTACGAGAGGATCCGGATGAACAAACCTCTGGTCTGCCAGTTGTCCCGCCCGGGGCATTGCTGGGTAGCTAAGTTTGGAAGAGATAAGCGCTGAAAGCATCTAAGCGCGAAGCTTTCCCCAAGATGAAGTATCTTAGATTGGTGGGAGATGACCACCTTGATAGGCCTTAGGTGTAAGTCCCGTAAGGGATTCAGCCGAGAGGTACTAATAAATCGTTTCAATTATTATATCCTTCCATCTTTTTGGGTATTAACATTTATTAAACTTTATAACCTTTTAAGGGTTATATTTGTCTAATATATTATATTTAACTAAAATCGCATCCAGTCCATGGGGGCTATACTGATGGTGTCCTACCTGATTCCATTCCGAACTCAGAAGTAAAATCCATCAAGGCCGATGATAGTGGGTTTCCTGCGAAAGTAGGTAGCTCCCGTGGTTTGGATGCGATTTTTGTTTTGGCCATTTCAAGGGTGTTTACTCCAACGGGGTTTACTTGTTCTCATCTTTTGATATAATAAGGGAAAGACATGCGCAAAAGGACTCTCAAACAAATTATTATCGCGGCGGTGTTTTTCTTTATCTTGGCGGGAATTGTTTTCTTAGTTTATTTTTTCAATCAGCCGGGTCCAACTTGCTTTGACGGGATTAAAAACCAAGAAGAAGAGGAAATAGATTGTGGCGGGCCGTGCGTTTCCTGCGAATTATCAGAAATAGAAGATATTCAGGTTCTATGGACAAAATCGGTTCCAACCCAGAATAATTTTTTTGACCTAGTCGCTCAAATTAGAAATCCTAATCAGAATTACGGCGTTGGAACAGTTCCCTTTATTTTTGAGGTATATGATACCGACGGCAATCCGATTGCTCAATCTTCCGGCCAGACATATATTTTGCCCAACCAGACGAAATATATTATTGAGCCAAAAGTGAAAATCAGCCAGTCGTGGGGCGAAATTAAGATTTCTTTCGGGGAAATCAAATGGGATAAATTAACCGATTACCAAGCGCCGAATTTGGCAATTCAACAGAAAGAATACCGACTTCTGGATTATCGGGAGCCGGGGTTTAGCCAGGCGAGAGGGGTCTTAGTCAATAAGAGTAGTTTTGACTTTAATAAAGTCAGCATTAATGTGCTTTTGTTTGATTCTTCCGGTCAACTGGTCGGACTTAATATTACCGAGATGAACACTCTTTTAAGCGGGCAAGAACGCGACTTTATCGTTACTTGGTTTAATAAAATTGATAACCAGGTTGTTTTGGTTGAGATGGAGGCGGAGACCAATGTTTTTGATCCAGACAACTATTTATCAAGCGGTCAGGATATCCCTGAAAAATTCCAACAATATTAATATGTATTCTCGCTTGAGAAAACTTGACTGGTCCCTCATTGTTTCCGCTCTGCTCCTTTCCGGGGCGGGGCTTTTAACTATTAACGGAATCGGCACGGAAGAAAGCTCGGTTTTTTTTAAAAAACAATTGCTTTTTCTCGGGATAGGTCTTTTAGTAATGCTGGGCATTAGTTTTTTTGATTACCGGATTTTAAAGAATCATTCTTTAATTCTACTTGTTATTTATATTATCTCAGTCGCTTCTCTTATCTTTGTTCTTTTTTCGGGGGAGATAAGAGGGTCTTCTAGCTGGTTTCGTCTTGGCTCGCTGAGTTTTGAGCCGATAGAATTTGTCAAGATAGTTATTATATTAATTTTGGCCAAGTATTTCTCCCTTCGCCATATAGAATTGTATCGTATCAGACATCTGATTGTTTCAGGCATCTATATCGGACTTCCTGTTTTAGCGGTTATACTCCAGCCGGATATGGGTTCGGCCTTGGTTTTGGTCAGTATTTGGCTCGGTGTTGTCATTGTTTCTGGAATTAAGATGCGCCATCTCGCTCTTCTTCTTTTGATTGCGATTATTTTGTCGGCCGTCGGCTGGGCAGGAATCCTAAGGGAATATCAGAAGCAGAGGATATTGTCTTTTCTAAATCCCCAAAACGATCCCTACGGTT
>PFWG01000025.1:0-8481 GCA_002791035.1 Candidatus Portnoybacteria bacterium CG_4_9_14_3_um_filter_43_11
ATCATCACATCAAAAACTTAATAGAAAAAGGGTGTTTAAATAAATTAGACTATCAGGCGCGAGCGATAGAAATTTCGGAGGGTAAAAGATCATCCGGCTTGGTCAAGATTTCCCTTGTGGGCGTTATCGCCGCCGGCTCGCCGATTGAGGCGATTGAGTTTCCGGAGATAATGAAATTGTCTAAATCGGAATTGTCCAAATCTGGCCAACATTACGCCTTACGCGTCCAGGGCGACAGCATGCTCGGCGAAGGAATTTTTGACGGCGATATCGTTGTCATCCGAAAACAACAAACGGCGGATAACGGACAATTAGTTGTAGCGATTGTCGACGATAACGAAGCCACGCTTAAAAAACTGTTTAAAGAAAAAGGCCGATTCCGATTACAGCCAGCCAATCAGATAATGCTCCCAATTTATCGAAAAGAAGTAGAAATCAGAGGAGTTGTGGTAAAAATTATCAGAAACCTGGAAGAAAAATTCTCTCAAAAAAACCTGTCCGGCATAAACCCAGAAACACTGGAGTACAAAAAAAGAGTTCTTTTAGACAGAATTAGAAGCGTCAACCCGAATAGCCGCAATAAATATAAAAGAGTTGTCGAAACGCCGATAAGATACGCCGGCGGCAAGAGTTTGGCGGTCGGACATATTGTCGAGCTCGTTCCTAATCGGATAAAAAGATTGGTCTCGCCGTTTTTTGGCGGCGGCTCGGTTGAAATCGCTTGTAATAAATATCTAGGATTAGAGGTTATCGGGTTTGATATTTTTGATATTCTTATCAATTACTGGAAACTTCAAATTAAAAATCCAAAAAAACTATTTAAAAAACTTACCCAACTAAAACCCAATAAGCAAACTTACCAAGCAGTAAAAAAAAGATTAAAAGCGCGCTGGGAAAATCGGCTCAGATTGTCTCCAACTGATTTGGCCGCTTATTATTACTTCAACCATAATCTCTCTTATGGGCCGGGATTTCTGGGTTGGCCATCCAGCGTCTATTTAAATAAAGACAGATACAGAACAATGCTCGAAAGAGTCAAAAACTTTTCCGTTAAAAAAATGGCGGTCGAGCGCGCCAGTTTTGAGGAAGTTTTTAAAAAATACCCGAACGACTTTTTCTACTGCGACCCGCCATATTTATTGGGAAAAGACAGCAAAATGTTTAAAGGAATTTATCCGATGAGAAATATTCCAATTCATCACAACGGCTTTAAGCACGAGAAACTGAGAGAATTATTAAAAAATCACACAGGCGGCTTTATCCTTTCGTACAATAATTGTCAAACTATCAGAGATTGGTACGACGGATATGACCAATTTTTCCCCGAATGGCAATACACAATGGGACAGGGAGAAATAAGAATAGGAGCAAATAGAAAGAATGGGAACGCCAACCATATCAAAAAATCGCACGAGATATTGATTTTTTGTCCGCCGCGGGGAAAATCTATCTCAACTTAAATCTTTTTGTAGCTTTGCCGTAAGAAAATATTTCTTCCGAATTCCGTTTCTTGAAAGCAATTTTACTTTTTAATAACAAAAGAGTTTTTACTTTATCCATCCAAAATTTAATCTGCCGATAATGGACTTTACTATCATTTCGCATTTCAATTTCGCCAATCGTAATACCGGAGTCCAATAATTTTAAAATTACTTTCTGGTCGTCCATTTGGTCATCTTGACTAGTTTTTGAGTTCTCCAAACTAATCGACTCGTCAATGGTTTTTATCACTTCTCCGGCGTCAAAAACATGAAAAGCCAAATCTTCTTTGATAGTGAAATAATCTACTTCACTGCTATGGAAAATGGCTTCTTGGAGAAAAATAATCTTGTTGTTATGTAAAAAACAAGAATCGGAAGCGCCGGATAAAAAATCTCTAAGATTTCTCATCGGCTCCTGTAGTTTTAGTTTAAACTTGTTCTTATCGCGAAGATAATCTCCGCGTTTTCCGGGAAAGGCGTCAATGCAATTAATAAAAAACTTTGCGCCCAAAAAACCGATACTTTCCTCAAATCTTTTTCTGCTATAAAGAAATATCTGCCATTTTTTCTCCCCGCTTTTAACCGAATGGATATTGTTTTGGGCATCTATTACGTCTTTTTTCCCCGAGCCAAGATAGACCTGTCCGCCAATGAGTCGGGCGAATTCTTTTTCCGCCTCATGTCCGGCGAGTTTTACTCTTCGGGCCGCTTCGGTCGTCATTGCCCGCCGTTTTCTGGTTGAATTGACATTTTTTACCATACTTTTTCAGTTTAATGCCTAAAATAGAATATGGCAATAAAAAACAGGTGTCGAGACACCCGATTTTTAAACTTATCTACATCTCCGTTATTTTCGCTTTTCTTTCGCTATGGTATAATTTTATCATAAGGGTAAATTAAATCAAATACATAAATATGAATAAGTATCATGTTAACTAAAAGACAAAAACAAATCTTGGACTATATTAAAAAATTTATTGAAGTAAACGATTACGCGCCAACGATTGATGAAATAAAAAGACGCTTTCGCCTTTCCTCTCCAGCGACTGTTCATAAACATATCGAGAATTTAAAAAGCAAAGGTTATTTAAATAAAATAGAAAATCAACCGAGGTCAATCCAATTGAATAGCGAAGAAGAATTATCAAACTTAGTTCGGATTCCTCTACTTGGCACTATTGCCGCCGGCTCGCCGATTGAGGCGATTGAGTTCCCAGAAACAATCAATGTTCCAAAATCTCAATTATCTAAATCGGGCGAACATTTTGCTTTGCGCGTCCAGGGCGACAGCATGCTCGGCGAAGGAATTTTTGATGGCGATACAGTGATTGTCAGAAAACAACCAGACGCCGAAAATGGAGAAACGATTGTCGCTTTATTAAAGAATAATGAAGTGACTTTAAAAAAAATCTACAAAGAAAAAAACCGATTTCGGCTTCAGCCAGCCAATCCCAATTTCAAACCGATATTTGTTAAAGAATTAGTTATTCAGGGAAAAGTCATCAGCGTCATTAGAAATTACGAAAAAACAGTCGAAACAGCCATAAAAAATAATAATGAATTCAACGCCGCGACAATAAACTACATTAAAGAAACTGATATCAATTACCGAAAATCATTGGGACAATATTTTACGCCTCAGTCCGTAATAAAAGCGCTTCTCGAAAAACTGCCTCAAACGATAGAAAATCCCAAAATTTTAGACCCAGCTTGCGGCACCGGCGAATTTTTAATCGCGGCCAAAAAATATTTCAAAAATCCGGAATTGTATGGTTGGGATATTGACAAAAAGTTAGTTGATATTTCCAGTCGTTTGGTTCCAAAAGCAAGCGTCAATAAAACCGACTCCCTTTTAAATGAAGATTATGGCCAATATGATTTTGTTATCGGCAACCCGCCCTACTACGAATTCAAAGCGTCAGAGGAAATTAGAAAAAAATTTGGCAGTATTATGAATGGCCGAGTGAATATTTTTGGCCTATTTGTTTATCAGGGACTCAACTGGTTAAAAGACGGCGGCTATCTCGCCTATGTCATTCCACCATCAATGAATAATGGCGCCTATTTCCATAAATTAAGAAATTATATCGTCCATAACGCCAATATTGAATATTTGCGCATTCTCCGAGACCCGAAAATTTTTCATGGCGCTTTGCAATCAACAATGCTTCTTGTTCTTAAAAAAGGCAAAAATAAAGGCGACTATCTGTTCAAAAAAAACGGCATTTTAATATTTAGCGAGGGCGCTAAATACCTACAAAGAATATTTAAGGATAAAATAACTCTGCGCGATTTAAATTATCAGGTAAAAACCGGCCGTCTAATTTGGAATGAGAATAGGACTCGTCTAACAAATAATCCCAAAGAGGGCATTCCATTAATCTGGGCTCATAATATAACAGGAAAAGGTCTAGAATTTCCGATAATCAACAACAGCAAGCCGCAGTATGTAAAAAGGAAAGATTTTGACATTGGGCCGGCGATTGTCGTCAATCGAATTACCGGCGCGGTCAAAGAATCAAAATTGAAAGCGGCCTTTATTCCATCGGGTATGAAATTTATCGCGGAAAATCATGTTAATGTAATTTTTCCGCCAGCCAAACAAGGGCAAACAAAAATAGATCTGGGAAATAATTTGCCAAAAAAAAATCTGCCTATCAAAAATATTATTAAACAGCTCTCTTCGCTCCGAGGAATAAAAGCTATTAAAAACATTACCGGCAACACTCAGATTTCAAAGAATGAATTGGAAAAATTATTCCCAATCTCTCTTAACTATTAACAGTCAAGTCAAAGATATTTAAACAAGGCGTTTTAATTCCTTGGGCGATATTTTTCCAATGTAGAACTACCTGCAGCAATGGCTTAGAAATATTATCTTTAATGCCCGCTATCTTGCAATGAGTTAACCCCTTTGGAAAAATAATCTCAAATTTAGGATATTTACCAATTATCCTATTTATTCTTTTGCCGGCATTCTCTTTTTTAATAATCACTTTGCCCTTGCGGCAATTAGTATAATAGATGTAAAGATTTTGGACTTCCCTAAAGAGGTCCTTTTTCTTTATTAAATCAGTCAGTGCTTCTTTTGTATGAATTCCTAAGGTAATTAAAACAAAAAATCTTTTAATCATTTCTCTGTCTTGCTTTTGAACGCTTAAGTATTTAAAATAGTCCAATTTTTCTTTTCTATCTCTGTTATGGATATTTTTAAGGATATCTTTGGATTTTCTATTCCTTTTCAAGCCCCTCAAATATCTTGCTTTTTCTTCTCTTTGTGTAGTTGAATTGCCAATTTTTAAAATCCTTTGAGGATATCGGTTAAACTTATTCAGGGACGCCTTAACCCATTTGTTATGATTTTTTTCTTCGCGCCAAGTGCTCCAACTTTTTATTTTGCCGATAAAAAGATGATTTTCCGTAAGAGCGTCTTGGCTAATATTCGCTTTGGTGCCAACGCCCAATTTCGTCTCGCTCATTTTAACTTCAATAAAAATTCCTTTGCTGTTAGAAATAATCAGTATATCGCCTGTATTGTCGTAACGATTGCCTAAGTGCTTAACCGACGAGATATTTGGAAAATCTCTATTGATTTGTTTCGCTATTTGAACAGCGTGATTAAACCAACGATTTTTTTTGTCGTTAGATGTAAGGGGCTCGGAATTCAAAATTTTCACAATAATCTTTTCGGTATCCTCAATTAATTGCCTTTCGTATTTTCCCATAATCTCTAAAATTAACAAAAGGCGACATTGAATGTCGCCTCTTTAGCCCTCCAGGAATTTTTTGATGGCGTCGCTCGGAACGGTTTTTTTAAAGCCGGCGTTGTCAATGAGGTTTAGGCCGAGCGCCTCGCCCTTGATATTGATTAGCGGCCCGCCGTTGGCTAAAAGGTCGCTTTCGTCCAGATTCACTTCCAGCGCTTCTTCTCCAAGCCCGCGAACAATGCCTAGATTGACAAATTTACCCAGTTCTTTGTTGTTTAACCGCGCGCCGACTAAAACAACTCTTCCGCCCAGTCGGATTTGACTGATATCGGCAAAAGAAACCACTGGCAGATTGTTTTCTTCAATTTTAAGCAATACCAAGCCGCTGGCGGCGTCGGTTCTGACAATTTGGGCCGTCAGCGAATGGCTGTTGCGATAAACCAGATGCGAGGTCGCTTTGGCGGAAAGGTTGTCGGCGGCGGTAATAATCAAGCCGTCGGCGGTAACAATAAAGCCGGTCCCTTGGCCGATAAGTTTATTGCCACTAAACGACTGAATAAAAACCAGACAAGGAGCGATTCGGTCAATGGCGTCTTCCAGAGCGGTATTCTCGGTAATAATAATTCTCTCGGTCGGATTGATGATGGTCGTGCCATCGCCGATTTGACGGATAAATCCGATTTTTGATAAAAGCGGAATGGACGCCAATCGAGGCAAAACAAAATTATCAGCCAGGACTCCGCCCAGTCCGCCAAGAAAAAAAATAATAAGCAAATTCAAAACTTTTTTCTTATCCATTGATATATTTACAGCGCTTTGCCAACCGCCATTACCAATTTAGTTCAACTTTGCGGTTAGTGCCGAGATATTGCCCGGCTGAAACCATCGTGGTTGAACTGACTGCGTAATCATAAACGGTAGTATATTTGGCTCGGCTGTCAAAATCAAGGGAAATATCAGTATAAGGACAGCTGACGGCGTCGTTTTGGCGGATTTCGTACAGACATCTTTCCGCTCCGGCGTCAGCGGCATAAAAGGCGACCACTGATTCGCCTGATTGGACCGACGACTTAATCTGCTGGAAAATTAAAACGCTGACGCCCAGGCCGATAACCAGCAAAACATTCAAAACCATCACGGTTAAAAGTATGGTGACCGCGCCTTTCTGAACCAATATTTTTCTGTTCCGGTTTTTCATCATTTTAAATTTTAATACGATCTTGGCGCAATGGTATTTTGTAAGTTTAATTCCGTCTGTTGTTCCGCTTTGCCGCCGGGAGTCCTTATCTTCATCACAATGGTGGCTGTTTTTCTAGTTGGAGCGGAAGGAAATGTATATTCATTGACATAAAACCTGCCGGTCACTTCCACATTGCTCGGACTGACGATTTCGCCATTTCTTAAAAACCTTTTATTGGTATTGTCAAATTGGTAATCAAGAGTCTCTCCTTCGGCATTGAGGATATTTAACGTGGTCAACCCGGAACCGCCCCCGGTATTTATTACGCTTGTCCTGATTTCTTTACTGGCCATTTCCATCATAAAGCGGCCGGCTTCTTGAACGCTTTGGATGGAAAAGGCCTTCCGCTGGCCTCTAATCACGGAGTTGGCCACGCCGCCGACAATCACAACAATCATGCCGAAAATAGCCATCGCCGTCAGGAGTTCTATTAAAGTAAATCCTCTGTGATGTTTTAATTTCATTGATATCTATATAGATTCTTCGCCTTTGCTCAGAATGACATCGTTATTTCCAATTCCACAATCTGTCCTCAGCCCTTAGATAATGCCAATCACCTTTAATTTGCCATTTAACTTCAGCCAAGACCTTGACTTCGTTGGCGGACAATTTAGTCAAAGTTATTTTCCGATAGAAATTTGTGTCTGAGCCGGCGGCGTATTGGTAGAGTCCGTTGCCGTCAATCTTTAAAGGGATATCCGAAAACGAAAGCAAAGAAACGCTGTTGTATTGGACGAGATAGTCGCCGTTGATAATATCCGCGTACCAATTACTCCATTCTACCTGCGCTTTTCTCATATCTCTAACAACCTCTATCGCTTCTTGCGCCAATCCGGCAGCAATTAATTTTGTTTTGCTCGTTTCGGCCGCTTTTAAAGACGCCGTCACCAGACCCAAAATACTTACCAAAGCAACCGAGGTAATTAACATCGCCACGATGACGCCAATCATACTGAAGCCGTTTTGATTTCTTTTTCCCATAAAATTATTTCGGCAATCAAATTACGGAGCGGCCGAAACTTCCACCAGGCCGGTCGCCGCCACCGTTATTGTCTTTGTCAGAGAAGTCCCAATCAGTTCAAGCGTAATTACGATCGGCTCATTATAGCTGCCGGAAACGCCGTTAAGATAAGTGTCCGGGTCCGGCGGACGAAAAAAAACATCCGCTTTGCCGGCATCGGGAACAGTTTCTTTGATTTTTACATTGTTGGGAAGATAAATTGTTTCCACCGTTGTGTCAGTCGGCTGATAGTCGGAAGTATTATCCGTGTCGCCATAGATTAGATATGAACTCCCGTCAGCGACCGCGTAAACTCCATAACCGTAATAATTGCCGGCGATATCAACGCCGCTAATAGCCATGTTCTGGGCCCTTCGGACATCGGAAGCTAATCTCTGGGCCGCCTGGTAAAGCGAATACCTTTTCTGGCCAGAACGATAGCCGGCCAAAACAACCGAGGAAAGCAGAGTTAAAATAAACATCACTACCAGAAGCTCAAAGATGGTAAATCCGGATTCTTTTTTAATAAAACGCTGAATCTTGGACATTAAAATGTTAGACCATGTTTTGTTATCCTGAGGGCGCCATTGTCATCCTGAGGGCCAAGGCCCGAAGGATCTATCCATAGATTCTTCGCTTCCGCTCAGAATGACAATTTTCGAATAGTTTATCGCAGGAAAAGAAAAAATATTTTTAAAACGGTAGAATTTCCCGCCAGTCAGGCAAAGGAAAACCAACATTGACGGTTTTAGAGCCAGGACAGGCCAGTCCATCAGAGTCCGTTACCTGCAGGGTAACTGTCTTGGACCTGTTGGAAATGAATTTAATAGTCGGGTTTTGCTGGCTAGAGACGGCCGGATTGCCGTTTTGAAATGTCCAGGACCAGGCCGACTTGAACGCGCCGCCATAAACAGTTGACTGGTCGGCAAACAAGACATCTTCTTCCTGGCTCGGACTTTGCGGCGCCCAAGAAAAATTAATTGATGGATAACGGTGAAGTCCGGTCGTAAAAGAATTCCCCTGTATCCAGCCAGAGTCGGCTCCTTGTTGGTT
>PFWG01000025.1:8497-11286 GCA_002791035.1 Candidatus Portnoybacteria bacterium CG_4_9_14_3_um_filter_43_11
CAATAATAAGTAGTATTGTAGCCAATCTGGTCGGCGCCGGGCGATTCCGCCACGACAACGGTCTGATTATTGACGGTCGGACTGGGATTATTAAGACCAGTATACGCTCTATCCACTTCCGGCGAACTAAAATCGCTGTTATTGTCCACTTGGAAATAAAACTCGTCTTCTTTTTTGCCGGGGGGGCCGGCGGGGTCAGAATATATCCAAGAGAAATAGTGCGCCGCGGCCGCGCAATAGTCCCCGGCCGAGACCGACAAATCGGATGCGGTCGGGTTGCCATAACAAGCGCCGTTAGTGGTGAATTTGGTTTCGGCGCAGGTCCAGCCGCTCCAAGTGCCAAAATTATCTTTGACCGCCACTTTCCAAGCGTAGACAACATTGAACTGCAATAATCCTTCGGGGACTGTATATGAATCAGCCGAAGAGGAAACCTCTCCGGTATTAACTTCCGGCGAAGGATAAGTGCCGCTGTCGCCGCCATTATTATCAACCATTATCCAAAAACCCACTTGAGAAGAAGCCGGGTTGCCGTCGTTGGGATCGGGATCGGAGCCGGTAAAATTCCAGTTCAAGGTCGGAGTCGGAAAAGCGCCGCTGTAACATACCGGTTGTTCAACGGTGTCGGTACAAACCTCAAAAGCGGAGGTTGGTATAACAATCGGGCTGTCTGGACTTTGGGCAAAAACATAAGAACATAAAACCACTCCGGAAACAACTCCGGCCAAAATTACTAACTTCAACCAATCAATTATGGAAAAATATATTTTCTTTTCCAAGTTTTTCCTCGCTTTCTTGCTATTATACCCTATTTTAAAAAACTAATCTAAAATCTTATCCACAACTCTAATCGCCTGTCCCAACTTTGATAAATAAATGGAAAAGCGAACTCTTTAAAATCATCGTGATAATCACGCCGATAAACATCCATAAAACAAAAGGAAACGGCTGATAGATTTTAATTTTCGTCTTCTTCTTATCTAACAGCCATTTTCTAACCGCTTCGGCTTGCCGCTCATCTAGTCCTTCCGGATAGATAGAACCGATATTTTCATTAAAAAATTTTTCATCGTTTTTAATCTCACTAATAATATTTTCGTCCAGATTCATTTTCGCCTTTAGGTCTTTTGACTCTATTTCTTCGGTGGCGGTCTTTAAGGTATGAAAGTCAATCATTTTCCTGAAAATACCGTAAATAACCATAAAGAGCGCCATCATTAAAACCGACTGGTAAAATGTCTGCCAAGTGGCAATGGGCGAAGTCGCGAAACCATAAGAAAGAACGGAAATCAAAATCCCGGAAACAAGCCAAAAAGCGATTGTTTTTTTAAAAACTTTTCCCAAAGAACCGCTAAAAACAATGATGGCGGCAAAAATAAAGGCCTGAAAAGAAGCGATATCAATTGAGGTTTGATTCTTAATCGGCTCCTGAAACAATTTTAAAGCCAAAAATATGCCGACAAAGGCAATAACCATAACTAATTTCTCTCTTATTTTTTTCCACCTTCCTTCATTTTCTTTTTGTTCTTTTGCGCCCTTGTCCCCTTGACGCAATGTTTTAATCTTCTTTTGCTTTAACGTTTGGTAAAAATATTTAGCATTATAGAAAACAGACCGGAGCAATAGATAAGCAAAAACAGGGATAAAAATGTTAATCAGCAGGACAAACGAGGGAAAAATCGGCAAGTACGATTTCCAGTAATATTTCAGAGGCAGTAAGAGCGCGTAAACGAAAAAAAGTTTGGCGTCGCCGGCCGCCCAGGCGCCGGCCCGCCACATTAGAAAAGCGACGACTAATGAAACCGCCGCGTTTAAAACTATTTTGGAAAGATATATCGGCAAGACGGTAAAAATCGCCGGCGAAGAATCCGCCGGATGGCCTAAGACCTGAAAATAAAAAAATCTGGAAACCGGCGCAGCAATTAGATACCACAGGTAGAAAAAAATAATCACCGCCAAACCCCAAAAAAGAGCAAGTTTGATCCATTTATTTCTAACCTTGCCATATTTAACGTCTTCATAACTGGTAATCAGCCCGATGAAAAACACCGCCGGCAAAAATAATATATCAAAGATATTGAAGGTCATTTTTCTTCAACTCTAATTATGTCGAAAGATGTAATTGGATGGTAAAAATCGTCGGTCTCTTCTATTGCATATTCTTCCTTAATCGGCTTGAATTCGCCGCTGGCGGTTTTATTGGGATAGTCCCGGTGGATGCCTAAACAGTATTTTTTATACCGACAGCGCTCGCAGGACTTGATAAAAACGACTTCTTTGGCCGGTAAAGTCCGCCAGACAAAAGGCCAGAACTTCGGCTCCAAAGTACACAGCGGAAAATGATACAGGCAAAGCTCTTTAAACACCGGGAGAAACGGCTCAATTCTATTTAGGTACGGCCTGAGCTTTGAATACGGGACCAAAACTTTATCCAAATTCTTTTTTGCCTGTCCTTCCGTCTCAAGATAAATAACAATCACCCGGTCGATGGACGGGAATCTCAGCTGGATTAAATTCAGGGTCTGGTCAATATGGCGATAAGAAAGTTTACTCAAGACCGTCCTGATTTCAACAATCTGGTTTTCTTTTTTTAGAGAGAGAATATTCTCCAGCCCCTGAACCGCCTGGATAAAACTATTTTTCGTTCGGGTGATTTTATCATGAATTTCAGCCGTCGGCCCGCATAAAGAAACAGCGATATTCAAATTATCCGCTTTCATAACTTCCTCGGCGAAATCGCGATAGGCAAATCGGCGGCCGTTAGTTAGGATTCTTAATTCCTGTTCGGG
>PFWG01000025.1:11359-17657 GCA_002791035.1 Candidatus Portnoybacteria bacterium CG_4_9_14_3_um_filter_43_11
TCCTGTTCGGGAAAAGTTTTTCGGGTAAAATTAAAAACATCCAAAAAATGTGGGTGAAGAGTCGGTTCGCCGCCGGTTAAAATCACGGCATCGTCCGGTTCAACTTTGTCTTTCAGACGCTCAATCCGAGAAATCAAAACATTATAATCATATCCTTCGCCGACTTTGCCGTCTTTTGATTTCCAAGGCAAATCCGGATTAGTGCACATCTGGCACCGATTATTGCATTTGTCCCAGACACAGATATCCATTATTTTATTGGAATTAGTTCTTTGTCTCCATAATGCTTTAAATACTCTTTCCAGACGCCCTCGCACTGGCTGAATAATTTACATCCCCGGCAGCGGTCCGTTTTTGCCCGACCGATTTCTCTTCGCGACGACTCCACGTTAAAATTGCTGAAATCGGGCGCCAGATGTTCGGTCTGGAAGGTCGCTACCTCGTCCAATTCGCTCACCTGATTCAAATAATCGGTAAAATAGCACAGTGGAACATAGCGGATATGCCAATGGGGAATCCCGTTTTTTTTGCCAATTTCAAGACACTTCTTAACATACGGCGCCGCCTCTGAAATTCTCGGGACATGCTCGTCAAAATTTTTATAAGCCCCGCCGCAACTTGGGTCAACAAAAATAAATTCCGAATTCCTGATTCCCTGGTCGTAAATAAACTCCCCGATTCGCTTTAAATGTTTGTAGTTTCCTTTAACAATGGTGGTGTTGGAGCCGATATTCTTAAAGCCCAATTTCCCCAGATTGGCCAACCCCTTTTTTAATTGCTCAAAACTGCCTTTTGCCCGGGTCAAATAATCATGGGTCTGAGCGTTATAGCCGTGGATGGAAAAGATGATATCGGTCAGGCCGGCCTCAACGATTTGCTTGGCGTACTTCGGATAAGAGAGTATTCGGCCGTTGGTCGCCATATTTATCGTCTTAAAGCCCAAATCGCGGGCAAAACTTATCAATTCAACCGCGTCCGGCCGGATAGTCGTTTCTCCACCGATTAATTCAAGGTAGGTTGTCCCTCTTTTTTTGGCTTCTTTCATCTCCTGCTTTATTTCAACCGTTGTTTTACTGACCAAGTTCCTTTTTCCGGCGTCAATGCAAAACCGACAATTGTTATTGCACTGATAGCCGATAATCAGCACCGTTTTTTTGATTTTGTTCATTTTGTTACCAATTTAGCAACAGTAATAACATTATTTTTTTTAGTTCCAAAATTTATCAAAACATAATCTCCCGCCTTTATTTCCTCCTAGCCGATTATCCGAACAGAATCGATAGAACAACTCGGTAATTTTAATGTCTTTTCGAAAAAATTTGTTTGGAAAGTTAAAAAAAACTTTTCCTTTTTGTTCCTCCTTTTTTGCCGCAAGAAAAAAAATTCCTTTCCTTTTTGAACAATAGAACCCTCGATCAATTCGTTTGAAAATCCCGTCTTCTCGCATTCAATTTTATTCATCGCTTTAACTCCCTCGCCCACCAGAAAAAAATTATTGTCCACAAAATCAATATTTGATATCTTTTTCATTTCTGAAACAAACTTTTTGATAACCGGGCTTTTAATTTCCAGAGTGTTATTATCATAATCACAAATTATCAATAAGGCCTCTTTATTATCTCTTAAACATTTTTTTACCAATTTTCCCAGCTTAATCCAATCATCTTTTTCATTTTTCCGCCTGCCCATAAATACGGCAATGGTTGAATATTTTTTGAAGAACGCCGGGGGAAGTATGAAAAAATCAGAAATTGTAAAATTATTCTTAATTTTAAAATTGTTTTCCTTGGCCCTGGCAATGAATTTACGATTAATATCAACACCGTAAGGGATAACATCTTTAAAAAATAAATAAATATATTTGGACAATAAACCAGTACCGCAACCTAATTCCAAAAACTTTCCTCCCTTAATCTGCCGGATCAACGATTCGAAAAGGTACATTAATTTATATTCCTCCCCATTTTTTACACAATGACCGTTTAAAAACCACTCCTCTTGAGAAATACTGGCTAAAAAAGAAATTTTTTGTTTTTGTTTTTCAATCATATATTCGGTTTAACCAGGACCGGTTCGTATTGATTGCCCTTTTTTATTTTAACAATTCTCTTTTTATCCTTGTATATTTCAAAATAAGCCGGGGTCATTAT
The DNA here is from genome assembly GCA_002791035.1 of Candidatus Portnoybacteria bacterium CG_4_9_14_3_um_filter_43_11. Classification (GTDB taxonomy): domain Bacteria; phylum Patescibacteriota; class Minisyncoccia; order Portnoybacterales; family UBA2143; genus UM-FILTER-43-11-A. The sequence goes on from PFWG01000025.1 coordinate 13,510, forward strand.
TAATCTGTCGCCCTTTTGAATCTTCTTATAAATATTATTCAGATTATTTAAAAAATCAGAACTGTTGTTTTGATAAAAACTTCCCGAATCAATCATGGAAACGCTCTTGTGGTATCTAATTTCAGAATTTTCAAAATCTCCCTTAAAATCGCCGTATAATAATATTTTATCCGCGCAAGTCCAGTATAAGGAAGCCGGCTCCCGAAGAAGACCCATTAAATATTCCACACGACCAACATCAATTCTTTTTAATATTTTAAATAATTTATTGACATACCCGATGCTTTCTTGGCAATTCAAAGTACAGGGATAATAAGACAATGATGAATTGGTAAAAACATTCAATTGCCAAGCAAACTTTTCAGATCTTTTTAACGACTCTGCGGCCGGATTTTTAAAGCCGAAATTATCCGGGTCAACATTTTCATTGCAAAGATAATCTCCAAAATCCAAACAACATTCCGGATAACCCATTATTTGACCGAATCTTCTTCCGCCCCCGCTTACGAGCGTCTTCTTATAATATAAATCAACCCCCTCCAGAGCCGCGTTTTTATCTTTTGATATGCCTATGGCTATCTTGCCCTTTGGAGGACTATCCAAATCTATCATTTCAAATATTCCTCTGGGGCTATTGATTATAAACTTGTATTTTGAGACCACAAAATGAAGTGATATTTTTTTGCACAATTCATTTATCCTGTCTAATTTGTTTATAAAAGACTTGCTGAATTTATTAAAATTTACCATTTCAGCCATGGCCGGCTTAAATCCATAAATAACAGCCATTAATTCAAGTGAGGAAATTTGTCCTCCCGAAAGACGGGAAATCTCTTCAATTACTTCGTTATTTTTCTTATCCAAACTAGATTTTAAATTCTTGATAACCATAAAGATTCAAATATGCTTTGCTGATGCCGGTACAATGGCCGGCATAATCGCATTTTTGACATAATTTAATTCTAGTTTTTTGCGGATTTTCCTCAAGGCAGGGGAAAGACAGGCGGCGATATTCTTTGGGAAAAACACAGGCGGGATATTCAACAAACAAAAACTTTACACTCTCGCGATATTTATCATAACCCCAAATCAAAAAAGGCACCGCGTCGCTCATTTTGGCGATAATCTCTTTTGAGTTTTTAATCGTTTTATTTAAGGGCATAATATGTCCTATATTCATTTCTCTTATTCCCAAAACGGCGTAAAAATCAATAATTTCTTTCAAATATTTGAAATTTTTTCGCGTCACCATAATATTAAGCAACAAACCCATGCGCTCTTTTTTGAAACGCAGAATATTTTTTAAACCCGCCAGAGTTTGTTCAAAACTTCCTTTGACCAAAGTATGCGCGTCGTGCAGTCGCGAATTATGCCCCGCAACCGTCACTCCGACCTGTGTTAGATCGGTGGCCAAAATTTTTTTTGCGTAATTGGGATAAGCAAACATTCTGCCATTGGTCGTGATGCCGAACCATTTAAAATTTTTGCCCCTGATGTAATTTAACAATTCCGCCAAATCATCTCTCAAGGTCGGCTCTTGACCCATCAGGTTTATAAAATCAAAGTTATGCCTTACTATGTCTACTTCTTTTTTAATTTCTTCGGTTGTTTTAACCGGAAATTCCCTGTCTGCCTCAAAACAAAAAAGGCATCGATTATTGCAATAATGACCCGCGTAGACAAAAGGACTTTTGCCTATTGTATAATAAGCGTCTTGGCCGTTATTTTTTTTCATTGATAAAATTATGTTTTTGGGCTAATTCTTTTATTTCCCCGTCTCTATATTTTTCAAAATAAGGCCTGGCGATACCGCCGCATTGATAAAAATAAAGACAACTCCGGCAAAAATCCGGCTTAACTTTGTATTTATCCCGATAGATTGTCCTGCCCCCCCGATTGATTTTTTTTACCCTAAAAACCGAATCATGCGCCTCTTGCTTTATATCTTCGTATCTATTCTCCGGCGTAAAAAAATTAATGTTTTTATTATTCAAAACTTCTTTACTAAAAAGGCAAAACGGGAAATCAAAAAAATCAATTCGTTTAATTTTCCCAACGGCCGATTGGCTTACTCTTTTTAAATAAGGAGCAAGTTCCTTATAGGGAACCGACAAAATATCGTAATTTTTAACCGCCCGGCCGTCGGGCAATAATTCAAGCAAATGCCATTCCTTTGGATCTAACCTATAAACAAATTGGCTAATTTCTTTTAAAAACTTGTAGTTTATTTTTGAGACAACGGTATTAATAATCAAATACATTCCTTTTGTTTTAGAGATATTCTTTATTCCCTGAACGCATTGGTCAAACGAGCCGGGCGTTCTGGTAACCGCTTCGTGTAATTTGCTATTGTGCCCATAAAGAGAAACAGCGACGACTCTCAACCCCGCCCGGTGGGCTTTTTGGACAAACTCCGGATAAGAAAATAGCCGACCATTAGATGTAAGGCGAATGTCTTCAAAACCAATTTTTTTAGCATAAGAAATTAATTCAAAAAAATCAGGCCTGATGGTAATTTCACCGCCAATAAATTCCAAAATCCTAAATCCTTCCTTGCGCCCCTTATTAATTTTCTCCAATAATTCTTCCCGAGAACTATTAAAATCCCGGCCGGACACATTAGAACAAAAAACACAATTATTATTACAAGAAAAACCGGTCAACAGCAAAAGTACATTAGGTTTTCTTTTTTGCTTTTTATCTCCAAGAACCGGCTTAATTTCATCAATGCCATAAATCTCAACGTAAGTTCGCCAAATACCGCCGCATTCGTCATTATAAACGCAATCTTTGCACCAAGAAGCTTTTATTTTCGTCCTCTGATGAAATTCTTTAGTGGCCAATTGATATTGAACATCCTGGCCGGCATCAACCAAACCCACTTTTTCCGGCTGGTCTAAATCTTGCTGTTTTAATAAAATATCTTCGTATCCTTCCAAAAAACAAAGGGGGATTGTTCCGCAAGTACTGATGGAAAAACTTATCTTCTTTTTTTTACACAAACTTAGGGCTTTTTGAAAATACGGCCTTACTTTAGAAAGCTGAGGAAAAATCTCCTTATTTTCAAGAGCTTTCCCTGCCGGATAAATAAAAGAAAAAGTAACCCTTCTTATCCGGGGAAATTTATCACTAATAAAATTAACAAAAGACGGCAAATCTCGGTAATTATATTTAGTAATAATGTGATAGAAAGAAATATTCTCGCAGCCATTTTGAACCAAATTCTCAATGCCTTTAATTGTTTTGTTGAAAGTATTGGCTCGGCCAACTAATTTTTCTGAAATATTTTTTTTATGGGAATGCAGAGAAACGGAAAAAGATAAACAAAAATTCTTATCATTTTTAATGTCCAGTAATCTCTTGGTTAATTTGTTGTCAGCCAATAAAACCGCGTTGGTTAACACGTTGACCGACTTATATTTTTTATTCCTGGCAAAATTGATCAATTGCGCTAAATCTTTTCTTAAGGTCGGTTCACCTCCATCAAAATAGATTTCTTGATAGCCCTCTTTTCTTTTTTGAGACAAAATCTCTTTGGCTTTTTTTGTCCCAATAAAATCAATCGGGGCTTCATCGCCTCCCCTAACGCAAAAAAGACAATCCTCATTACAGTCATTTAAGCTGGCAAAGTAAAGTCGTTTCATTTTATTACTGGCTTAAATTCATCCCAGCCGTAAATTTCCGGATATTCTTTCCATGGGCCCTCGCAAACCTCAAAGTACTTGCATTTTTTGCAATTAGGGCCTTTGGATTTGCCGCTTTCCTTTCTGTATTTCTGATAATCTTTAACAACAAAGCCGGCGTCGTAGACCACCGACGGAGGAATGATTTTCTCGGCGATACAGTCCTCGTAGCCAGACATAAGACAATAGGGAATGGCCTCGGTCATCACTCTCTTTTTGGCCTTGATGCCGATGTCCAGCCCTTTTTTAATATACTTCATTATCTCGCTTTTTCTCGGCGCAATCCAGTCAATGTTTTTCTTGGCCGTACCGGAAATATGGAGAAAAGCAAACTGAAACTGGTCAACGTCCAAATCAATCAGCAACCGGGCGATTTGAGGCAGATAACGGGCGTTTTTGGAAGTGATCACGGTATTGGTCAAAACATACTGATTAAGTTTTTTTAAATTCTTGATTCCCTGCGTG
>PFWG01000005.1 GCA_002791035.1 Candidatus Portnoybacteria bacterium CG_4_9_14_3_um_filter_43_11
AAGAAATTTATTCCGATTTATCTCAGAAAATACCCAGACAAAACAAAAGTATCTGCTGGTTTGGCTTGTGGAATGTTGTATACAATCGCCAAAGGAATCTCAATTGGCGATATTGTTTTATGTCCTGATGGTCAAGGCAATTATTCAGTTGGCGAAGTCGTTAGCGACTACGAATATCACAAAAACGCTACGCTCTCGCACAGACGAAATGTTCGTTGGTACACAAAAACTATTTCTCGCGATGAAATGAGCGAATCTTTAAGAAATTCTGCCGGAAGCATCGGTACGGTAAGCAATATCTCTAGATATGCTGATGAAATTGAGTCGCTTATATCGGGCAGTCATCCTATTCCAATTATTTCTACTGACGAAACAATTGAAGACCCAAGCACTTTTGCTTTGGAAAAACACTTGGAAGATTTTTTGGTTGAAAATTGGCCCCACACAGAATTAGGAAGACACTACGATATTTACGAAGAAGATGGAGAAAAAATTGGCAAACAATATCCGGCGGATTCCGATTACATTGATATATTAGCGATTAGTAAAGATAAAAAAGAGTTATTGGTTGTTGAATTAAAAAAGGGTAGAGCGAATTATGTTGTTGTAGGGCAAATCCAAAATTATATGGGATATGTGAAAGAAGAGTTGGCCGAAAAAGGTCAAAAAGTGCGAGGGGCTATCATCGCTCTCAAAGACGATATTCGTCTTCAAAGAGCCCTGTCCGTCACTTCTAATATTGATTTTTATACATACAAAATCCGATTTAAACTAGAAAAGAAATAAATTAGGGTTAAAAGAGCCGCGCAAAGCGGCTTTTTTGTTTGATATCTATTATATTTTGTGGGAGAATAAAGATGAGATATCTTGACAACTATGTTTACATATGATAACTTCAAAGCTTAAATTAAGATTTGTTTTTTATGGCAAAAACTAAAAACTATATCACTACCACGGAATTGGCTAAAATGCTGGGAATCAGTCGTGTGGCGGCGGCTAAAAAAGTAACAAAATTAATCAAAGAAGGCGCTATTACCGCTTCTGAAAAAGGCAAGGGGTATATCATTGACCAAGATTCTTTGCCAGACGAAATAAAAAACGAGATAAGAAGACAACAAGACGAAGCCGCAAAGAAAATTACTGAACTGGGTAAAAAGGCAGGGCGAGATATTGAATTTGAAAAAGAGCTTTGGAAAGCCGCCGATAAATTAAGGGGTAGTATTGACGCCGGGGACTACAAACATATTGTCCTCGGCTTATTATTTTTAAAATATGTTTCGGATTCATTCTATATCCGTCGCGAAAAACTTACCGAGATGGTAAGGGACGCGTCAAATAAAGAATACTATGTTCCTTCCGCCGCCAGTCGCGAAATTGTCATTGATGACAAAAATCAGTATCGCGCCGTCGGCGTCTTCTTTATTCCGGACAAAGCGCGTTGGGAACATCTTCGCGCTCGCGCGATGCGTTCCGATATCGGGAAATATATTGACGAAGCGATGGAAGCGATTGAAAACGAAAACCCGAAAGATTTAAAAGGCGTTCTTCCAAAAATCTATACCAAGAGTCAATTAGATAGCCAGATTTTGGGTGAATTAGTCAATATTTTTTCAAAGATAAAGTTTGACCACGATATCGACAAAGAAAAAGACATTCTTGGCCGGGTGTACGAATATTTTTTAGGCCAATTTGCTTCAGCTGAAGGCAAAAGAGGCGGTGAATTTTTCACGCCGCGACCGATTGTCAAACTATTAGTTGAAATATTATCGCCGTATGAAAACGCGCGAGTGTTGGACCCGAGCTGCGGCAGTGGAGGAATGTTTGTCCAATCCAGCGAATTTTTGAAATTACATAAAAAAGACCAGGGTAAAATTTCTTTTTTTGGTCAAGAGAGCAACCAGACCACTATTCGTTTATGTAAAATGAATTTGGCTATTCGTGGGATAATCGGCCAGATAGAATGGGGCAATTCATATTACGAAGATAAATTTCCCGACCTTCGCGCCGATTTTGTTTTGGCCAATCCTCCTTTTAACGCCGACTGGGAGCCGGGACGGCTTTCCGACAAAGACCCGCGGGTAAAATTCGGTTCTCCGCCGGCCAGCAATGCCAACTTTTTATGGATTCAGCATTTTATCCATCACTTGTCGCCCAGTGGGATGGCAGGGTTTGTAATGGCCAATGGAGCGCTGGCTGTAAGCGGACGGGAAGGCGAAATTCGCAAGAAAATTATAGAAG
>PFWG01000030.1 GCA_002791035.1 Candidatus Portnoybacteria bacterium CG_4_9_14_3_um_filter_43_11
TCCTCCTCGGCGAAAAATCAGTGCGCGCCAGCGCGCCAAAAATTCTGAATTCGTTGGGGGAATTCGGCGGGAATCCTTGGGACGCGCTTCGCGCGTCCCACCTTCTGGCTTTGAAAAAGCCGTTGAGTTCTGTTTTGGTGCCCCGTGGGGGAATCGAACCCTCATCAATTGGTTAAAAGCCAACTGCTCTATTTCACCCCGCCAGGCGGGGCAAGCTGAGATAACAAGGTATATAAGAAATAACTTTAAATATTCTCTAATAACTCTTTTATGATTCGGATTGAATACAAATAGGTGCCGTAAGATCTTTAAATGTCACCGGCACTATGAACAAAACTTTAACCGACGTATCTGCCACATATTCCTTATTTCTGGTCTTTTTAAACGATTTACTTGATATAATGTGCACATATCCGTCCTTGATTTTTGATGGTCCATTAACGAAATCGAGATCAACAGTAAGCACCGGCTTTTTGCCGGTCATTTTAACCGAAGCACCCCCGTTTCTAAGATTTAAAATAGCAAGAAATATCGCGTAGTTGGGATCATCGGTTGCATATAGAAGCGCTCTGTTTTCCGCTTTGCTATGTCTTCCTATTGAGATATTTGGTATGAGGACAGACCGCAACTCCCGTGACCCATGAAAAAGTATGCCTAATGGTAATTGTAGAGATAATTGTGGATTATAACCATTTGCTTCGCAAAAAACGCAAAAATCTTTCAATTGACCCTTTTTTTGTAAATAACGCAAAAAAGAAACTGTGCCAGACAGCTTTCTATGTATAATAAACTTCCTTAATAAATTCTTGGGAATAGTGTTTATATTTGTCATATATAGATCTTTTAATAATAGCAAAAAAAGATATTTAAAAAAAGAGTGGAAGTTATAAACTTCCACTCAAGTCACATTTAGGATGAACGGTTTGCCCTTTTTAGGTTTTGCCGTACTTACTCCAACCCTTATTCCAGCTGGCGGAACCGGGGCGCTGCGGCAATAGGATAGCAAGTTCGCCATCCCTGTCACATTCCTTATATGACTTACTCGCTGTCTCGGCCAGTTTTTGGAGCCGGCCTTTTAGATTTTCGGTTCTTTCTTTCAATGTTTTCTGCATGCCTGACCTCCTTTTCTAGATTTCGGATTGCTCTAGTTGTTGAAGTATTGCATCCACTAATCTCTTTTCCGAGTTTCGACAAAACGTGGTTTCTGTTGTGTCGGTCGTGCCATATTCAAAGAACTTATTCCCTGCTTGGCCGCCATAACACAAAGGAAAATATTCGCATTCTTCCCGGCAACGACTAACGCCGCGCAAGAAATCTTGGACATAAGAAGCATTTTCTCCTTGTTTAATAATAGATTTAATATTCTTATCAAGAACGTTACCAACCACGAAATTACCATAACAGGAAGCGCTGGTATTAAGAAACTCTGGGGATAACAGTGTGACATCTCCATTCCAAGCAACGCTTGGAAAAATGTCGTACAATGCCGGCGGTTTATTTTGAACTTCACTACCGAGTAGCGCTAAAGAGGACAGTACTCGGGCAAAATCTCGCATTTTAATCACCGGATTTTTCTGCCAACACGAGAATAACTCCTGCCAAAAGGTTAAGATTACATCGTCATCGTTGCGTGAGTTAACAATATGAACACCAAGAGTTTCTTCTATATTGATTCCAAGCGACATACAGCCAATCTTAGAAAAGAATTCGTATAGCTCCCTTGCTTTATTAAGGCTGTTTTTGCCGATGACGCAAATAACACTAAAGGGAATGTTGGCCTTCCGTAAATGGTTAATTCCGCGCATTGTCTTGTCAAAAGCCGGTTCGCCATTTCGTTTTACGCGCTGAGTATTTGCCCACAGCGGTCCATCGAGACTTACTCCCACTCTAAATTGATATGAATGGAAGAATTCACACCAACGTTTATTAATAAGAGTTGCGTTAGTTTGAATTCCGTGATGGACAATTCCTTGTTCCCGTAATTTTTCGAACGGAGAGATAAGTTGTAAAAAGTAATTAAGACCGCAGATTAAAGGTTCACCCCCATGCCAGATTATCTCAATAGCGCTGTCCATCTCGGCAATCCATTGGGCTACTCTTTTGGCTATAGATGGCGCCATCCTTCTATTTTTGTCGCGACTAGAAAGATAGCAGTAAGCACAATCAAGATTACATAGCAATGTTGGTTGCATCTCCATTTGTTCTACGGAAAACTTAATCTCCATGGTACCGCCTCCTTTTTTTATCTATTGTATATTTGGTTTTTAAGAAGCTGATCTGGTACCCCGTGGGGGAATCGAACCCTCATCAATTGGTTAAAAGCCAACTGCTCTACCACTGAGCTAACGGGGCAAACGTCTGTATTCTAACCGAAAAACAAACAAAAATCAAGCAAGGCGCGCTGGCTTGATTGCGCAAATCCAACTTACTTCTCATCTATTTTCTTGTTTCTTCTCATTAAGACCACGGTTAGAATCGGCAGGATCGTCCAGACAAATTGCGCCGATGAACCGACAAAAACCATTTTAACGATTGAACCGATATCGGCCAAGGCCTCCTTGGGCAAAAACGAAAGAATTGTCATTGCCAACAGCCCGACCTGAACAACGCTTAATATCAGTAAGCGAAGCCAGGAAGCGTCTCCTCTTTTCCGTATTCTTAAAACCGAACTGAGAACCGAACGCGGAATAAGAAAATAGAACAGAAGAATAATTCCTAAAAAGATAATAATCTCTAAAGAAGCCGACGGGCCATCCCCTATCCCCAGCCAGCCCAAAGAGGCCAATCTTTCCCAGGGCAAAACATTAACAATTAAAAAAGAAAAATAACTGCTTAATAATAAAACTATCAGCCGGTTGCGACCGAGAAAAAGCCCGTAAACCAAAACCGTTATCAGAAAAACCAAAATAATAAACAAATCCCAGCCAGAAGCGGCGCCGAGATGAAAACTGGCTAAAAATTGGCGGTAGGGCATATTAAATGACTTTCTTTAATTCCTCAATTAATTTTTTCTGCTGGCGGGATAATTTTTTGGGCACTTCCACCCTGACTCTAACAATCATACTCCCCCGCCGGCGGCCATAGAGACGCGGCATCCCCCGGCCAGTCAATTCCATTAAAGCGCCTGACTGGGTCCCGGACGGCACCTTCAGCCGCAATCTTTCCCCGTCAATTGACGGTATCTCTATTTTATCACCCAACGCCGCCTGGGTAAAGTTGACCGTCAGGTCGTAATAAAGATTGTCTCCTTGCCGGCGAAAATATTGATGCGGCCGGAGATGAATATTGGCGTATAAATCTCCGGTCTCGCCGCCGTATTGTCCGGCGTTTCCCCGTTCCGCTATTTTTAATGTCTGGCTGTCGTCTATTCCGGCCGGTATCGCTATGGCAATCTTTTTGTTCTCTTTTACCCGCGTCTCGCCGTGGCATTTCGGACAGGGTTTTTCAGGCGCCTCTCCCCGGCCATGGCATTCCGAACATGACCTCTGCTCTAAAAAAACTCCGAATGGCGTCTGTCTCCGCTTCTGTTCATATCCGCTTCCTTGGCACCGGGAGCATTTTTCTAACGATTCGCCGCCTTTGCCCCGACAAACCGGACAAACAACAAACTCTGACAATTCCACCTCTTTTTTAACGCCGGAAAAAGCGTCTTCCAAATCTATTTCCAAGTCAATGGCGATATCCTGTCCAACCGGCGTTTTAGCCCCCTGAGAGCGCGAACCAAAGCCGAAAATTTCCTCAAAAATTCGGCCAAAACCCAAATCTTCAAAAATATCCTCTCCACCAAAAGCGTCGTAAAACGAGCGAAAATCGCCCTGAGAAAAACCACGGCCAAAAGGAGAACCATTCTCAAAGGTCTGTCCGTATTGGTCATACTGCGCCCTTTTTTCTTTATCGGACAAAATCCGATAGGCCTGGCTGATTTCCTTGAATTTTTCCTCGTATTCCTTCTTCTTGTCCTCCGGCGCCCGGTCAGGATGATACTTAAGGGCCAGCTTGCGATATTCTTTTTTAATTTCATTCTCCGGAGCGTTTTTTCCAACGCCCAAGATTTGGTAATAATCCTTAGCCATACAGAATAATATTTACTTATTCGCTCGGACAGAAAATCGCCGATATAAGAGTAATAGCTCCGACAATTATTGACTGGATAATCCTATTGCCGTCTATATTTTTCATAATTTTACGCAAGACCATCATACCACGAATCAAGCGTATTTTGAAACTACTCTTTCCACAATTTCTTCCCAGTTGTAATTCCTATGGCTATATCTCGTCGCTTTATCTTTTTTGGACTGGAGTAAGCGGCCATTTTTCAGGATGCGCTCCAAGTTGCTTTTTAGGTCTTCCGAATCGCTGTTTCTGAAAAAGAAAGGAATATCGGAGAACATTTTCCGATGGATAGGAATGTCGGAAAGGAGCAACAAACAACCAAAACTTCCCGCCTCCAAAACCGCCATTGGCAGCCCCTCTTGCTCTGAAGGATTAACGAATAAATAGGCGTTGCTGTAAAGCTCGTTTAGGACTCTGCCCTTCTGAGCGCCCAGAAAAACAACACCGGGATTATTTTCCGCTGCCGACCTGATTTTTTGTTCGTAAGCATCGGTATAAAATGAACACCCGACAATCACCAGTTTTTTGTCGGTCTTAATCCGACTATACGCTTCTATCAGGTAATGGATCCCTTTGTGAGCGACCAAACGGTTGACAGCGAGAATATAGTTATCCTTATTTAGTCCCCATTTTTTAATCAATTTCGCCGGCAATTTTTTTCCCCGTCCGACTCCATGGGAGATAAATGACGAATCCACATTATATTCCTTTTTGATATATTGTTGAATTTCTTCCGAGACGGCAATGACTTCGTCGGCAAAATAGCAACCGATTATCTCGCCCGCTTTTAAAAAATATTGGGCAACTTTATTCCATTTTTTATGGAAATAGTCGCGGCAATGGAAAGTAAAAACCACTTTGGTTTTCGGGCTGAAAATTTTCGGCAGCCAGAGAAGAATGGCTGGACCGATGCCGTGATAATGGATTATCTCCGGACGAAGAATCAAAATCGCGTGCCAAGTGGACAAAAAAACATGAGAAATCGCGTCAAGATGCTTTGTCCTAATGGTGGGCAGATGGATAATGTTAACTTTCTTATATTTTTTGGTCTTGGGAGGGGTATAATATCTCCTGGCATAAACAAAAACCTGACAATCTTTCTTCTTGGCCAGATTGCAAGAAAGCCCCTCAACATGGCGCTCCACTCCGCCGAAAAGCGTCGGTATTCCTTTTTGTCCGATCATTGCTATTTTCATAAATTTAGAATTCCTTAAGCCAATTTTTTTCTATAACGCTTTCTTCGGTTCGTTCTTGGCCGTCTTTGTCTTTGACAATTATCTTAATCGGTATTTGATTGACACCCGCCTGTTTCTCAATTAAAAGCCGATAAATGTCTCCTTGTTTTATTTTTTCCGGCAGGAAATAGTCATATTCAATCGTCTTTTGGCTATTTACCGGAACTATCGTCCAACCGCCAAAAACAGTTTTGCCGAATTCTTCCGCAAACTGCGCTTCTGAATCGGTTCCTCGCGCTTGCGACAGCCAGCTTCCGTTAGGAACATAAACCCTCAAAAAAAACCGGTAATCATCGCTAAACCAATCTTTCTGTTCGCCCTGGTGAGTATAAGTAATCTTTAACTTCGCTTCCGGTTTTTCCCGGCTCAAATCAACCGAATACTCTATCTCTCTCTTGATGAAAGCATTGCTTTTTTTACCGCCTAAATTGGCTTCGTTTATCATCAAATAATCTCCCGGCCAGCCCAAATCAATCTTTCCATCCCATTTTAAACCAGATATTGCTTTCTGGATTTCGCTGTTTTTGAAAAATAAAAGGATATTCTTTTTGTTCAGTTCTTGAAAGACAAAATTTCGCAACTTTTTATCCTGCCAAAAGTTGCCGCTGGCCAATTGATTGGCCAGCGCCTTGACCAGGGTTTTAAAGACCAATTTTCTTTCTCCGGGGTCTATTCCTCTGGCGACATATCTTTTTTCCACTTCATATTCCAGCTGGTACAAAACGTTTTCGGCGTTAAATTCCTCATTGAACTGCTCTAAATAAATCGGACCGGTCAGATTCAAAACACCGGGTAAAACGGAAGCGTTAATGGCGATAATGCCGTCAAAGTTTTCCTGTCCGCCCTGAAGCTTATAAAAATACCCTGCCTGCGCCGCCGCCGACGGGAAATCAGGCGACCAGTTGCTGTCTCTCATCTGCCAGTTGTCAACTTTTAAATACTCCTTAATCGGCCGGGGCGGTTCAGTTTTAACTTTGCCGAATCCGTCGAAAATATTGGTATCGTGGATTTCAAACGATTTAATCTCCCCGTTTTCAATTTTCGCTATGCCAAAATTTCCCAGATAACCGCCGGTCGGCCTCAATTCCAGATTATTGTAAAAAAGAAAAAGATAGGTTTTTTCCCGGCCGAAACCGGTCAATTCCGGAACAAACCGCAAAAAAGAAAGCCGATCTAATCCCTTGCCGATGCCGGCGATATTGGCTCGAAGGAAAACCTTTTCCGCCCAATCGTTTCGCCAAAACAAATATCCGCCGGCTAAAAGCAGGATTAGAGAAACTATGGCGATAATTTTAATTACGCTTGATTCCTTCATAAATTTTAATTAATTTTTGGTAGTGTTTGTCCGGATTATACTTTCTTAAAACTTCTTTCTGGGCAAAAACTCCGAGTTCTTTCATTCGCGAAAGATTATTGATGGCGTAAACAATCTTTTCTTTCAGGTCGCCTTTATCGCCCGGCTTAAACAATATTCCGGTTTTCCCGTCCTTAATTAATTCGGGCAGACCGCCGATTTTAGCCGCTATCACCGGTCGGGCCAGACAAAAACTTTCTAAAACGGCGTAAGGAAAGTTCTCCGGCCAAAGCGACGGGACAACCACCAGATTCGCGCCGGCGATTGTTTTCTTCATTTCCCGGCTGTTCTGACGCCCTAAAATCTCTATTTCTTCCCGTCCGGAAACCATCTTTTTTAGGCGCTCTTCTTCTGGTCCTTCGCCGACAATCTTCAGTTTCCAATAAGGAAAATTTTTAAATATTTCAGAAAATGACTCTACGAGCAAATTCACGCCCTTTTCTTGGTTTAAGCGCCCAAAATAAAGTATATAGTTTTTCTCGCTTCGGCCGGCCACAACTTCTTTTTCTTTAAAGATAAAATTCGGCAAGGTAAAAATCTTTTCTTTCGGGATTCCCCATTCAACCGCTTTTCTCCTGAGATACGAACTGGGAGAAAGAAAAACATCTATTTTTTGGCTGACTTTTAAAAATTTTTGCCATTCGCCCTCAAGACAGCCAGCCAAACTTTTAAAATATGAATTTTTAACGCATTTTTTAATCAGACAGGAATAATAGTTTTTTTTCTTTAAACAGGCAAAGCAGGTTTCCCCGTTAGTAAAAAAAGTGTAATTCGGGCAGAAAAACTTGTAATCATGCAAAGTCATCGCTACCGGAATATCGTGTTTCTTTAAAACAGAAATAACCGAAGGCGAAAGATGGGTAAAAATATTGTGAACATGCGCGATATCCGGCTGATGCTTTTGAATTACCTTTTCCAGTTTTTTCCCGGCATCCCTGTTCCAAATAATTTTCCAGCCTTTGGCTATCTCTTTAAAAAAACCTTCATTCTTTGAGAAATCAATAAACTGGGCGAAATCATTCTGTTCTGGGTAAGGGAAATTATTATCGTGCCGGACGCTCCATGGGATAACCTGATGGCCTTTTCCCGCCAAGAGCTCGGATAAATCAAAAAAATATCGTTCTACTCCTCCTTTGATAAAAAAGAATTTATTAATCTGGAGTATTTTCATAGCCGCTAATTCGTCTTACGAACCATCGTCTCAAGCTTGCGAAAATTATGTTTGCCTGCTCTTAAAAAAGAAAATTTTCTCATCAAAATCCAACCAACGACTTTTTTCCAATTTTTTTTCATCGCTTGTCTGGCGGTGCAAATCATCCAATTGGACGGTCCGACTTCCGCTTCCGTCCGTTGGGCGGTTTCTTTTGAAAAAGACGCCCAATCGGCGATACTTTGAAGATTGCCCAATTTTAAATCCCAGACGTTGGAAGGGTAAAGATCGCCTAACGGGTCAATGAAGACCGCGTCTTTACCGGAATAATCGGGTAGAATTCTCCGGTTATTCTTCAAAAACTGGATCATTCCATAGGCAAAATACGCTCTCAGCCACCTCTTGATTGAAAACTCATTCAGCTCCTGGTTAACCAGCCAAGAAATTTCCCTCCTTATTTTGTTTGATTCCGAGATAAAATTGTTCGTCTTTTTAAAATAGTGGGGAGAATTATGCAGGACGGAAAAAGTAAACTCCGTTCCTATTTCTTTGCTCAAGCGATATGTCTTTTTCAGTTGTTTGAAATTGCTGTCCGACAGGTTAAAAGCGATTTTAATATCTCTTATTCCCAATTCCTTTGACAGGCGGATTGTCTCCAGAGCCAAGCTGAATCCGCCCGGAAATCCCCTTAGCTCTTCATGGGCTCGGCCAAATCCGTCCAAAGAGACCGCCAATCCGATATCTCTTTTTAGGCGCAGAATCTCCTGCAGCCGTTTTTTGATTAATGACGGAGAAAAACCATTGGTGGAAATAATAATTTTCGCCTTTGGGCATTGCCGGACGATTACCCCGATAACTTCAGTAATATCCTCTCTTAAAAACGGCTCCCCGCCGGTAATATTGATATTTCTGGCATTTCGTGGTAAATTCTTATAACCTATCGGTTGAAGCGAAGAGAGATCTTTTTCTTTCCAGATATCGCAAAATTTACAACGGCCGTTGCACTGATAGGTAACGGCTAAAACAATGTCTTTTATTGTATTTTCATTTTGACGGTTATTTTTTGCCCACATTTCGTTAGTTCGTTTTATTGGGCTATTCTACTAGTAAATATGGAAAAAGTCAATAGAAAATTAACTAAAAAATTGTTTTATTTTCTTGCTTTTTTAGCCGCGATCAGGCCGTCTTTTGATATTTTCAGCCAATACGAGTTCCGAATCTGGCCTGACTTGCCGGCGATAAACATCAATACCGTCCTGGGCGGTTTGGTTTTTCTTGTTGGAATCGTTTTTGTCATTAAAAATTTAAGACAGATTTCAAAAAATCCGCTGGTTTATCCCATTCTGCTTTTTCTCGGACTGTCCTTTTTGAGTATTTTCTATTCCATCGGCGCTTTGGAAAGCGCCAAAGAATTTATCCGGATAAGCAGTATTTTTCTGCTTTACTTTATCTTCTACAGATTAATCCAAGATGAAAAAGATTTTAATTTCCTGGTCAAAGCCATTTTTATCAGCTACCTTATCCCCGCTTTTTTCGCGATTTTCCAATTCTTTTTCCAGCGCGGACTGCCGGACGATTTTGGCGGATTTAACCGCATTTATGGCACTTTCGCTCATCCTAATCCCTTTGCTTTTTACACTTTCTTTATTTTGGCGATTGCTTTTTCTTTTTTATTAGTCAAAAAAGAAGAAACCAAGTCCTGGCTTAAAGACAACCCGTATCTTTGGGCGGTATTCGCCTTAGCCCTCTTTCTCTTGGCCACCTATACCCGCACCGCGCTGGCGAGTTTTTTCATCTTTATTGTTATTTTTGGCCTTTTCAAATACAAGAGAGTTCTTTTGGCCGCCGTCGGGTTTTTTATCCTGGGCTATCTGTTCTCCGATGTTTTGCGCCAAAGAATCTGGGAATTGGCCGCTTTTGACCCTTACGGTTCGGTGGTCTGGCGATTGCACCTTTGGAAAGATATGATCCCAGTCGCTCTTTGGCGCCCTTGGTTTGGCTCTGGGCTCAATACCTTTGAAAAATTGACTGAGTTTTACCGCGGTTTCAAACTGGGCAGCTTGGAAGCCCATAATGATTTTTTAAAAACATTCGTTGAGAACGGTCTTATCGGCCTGGCCGCTTATTTTCTGTTGATATTTGGGACGATTTCCCGGCTGGTTAAAATATTTAAAAAAGCGCCGGCTAACAGAAAAATACTGGCTCTTGGAATACTATCCGTTTTTACGGTTCTATTCATCATCAGTTTTTTTGACAATGTTTTGCGCGTTACCGCTCTTCAGTGGAATCTCTGGCTCCTTATCGCCGCTTGGCTGAAAATTAACTTGCCCGGCACCGGCCTGTCTTCTACTCCGTCAGCCAACGGCAAAAAATAGAAGAACCCCGCGTTTTGCGCAGGGTTCTTTGTTTTTATATCAACCATTATTTTGTGGGTTGCGAAATGCATTCCCAGCGGTGGCAAGATGCCTTCCGCTATAGAGGTGGCAATACGCCTTCCTCTTTAAAATAATGACTGGAGAAAGAACTTTGGCCTAATTCAATGGCAAATGCCTTTTGAATCAGACAAACAGATAGCAATGCCCTCTGTCTTTAAAAAAGAGCTAAAGTTCAGGATGTTTGCCTTGGACAAGTTTTCCTTTGCCCAAGGACTTTAATGGAACTGTCGGTTTGTTTGGATACATCGCCAAGCCGATAATAAGGGTCTCTAAATCGGCCTTTTCTCCACTGATGGTTTTGTATCCGCCCACCAGAGCCGTCTTATACGAGACCCATGGGTCGTTTGGGTCAAGAACCAAATGACCGGCTGCCCCGTCGTAGGCGATGCCAATCCCCCAGTTATGCTCTATAACCGGGACTCCAGCTCTTTGAGCATAATTGGGAATATCATAGGAAACCCAGCCATTTTTGATCTTTACCAGAACAAAATACGGGTCTTTGCCGGCGGCGTCCAATATGCCAGACGCTATTTTGACTTCGGTAGCGGTTTTCAGGCCCTCTCCCTTGGTATCGCCGGTTCCAGCTGGGGTTATCCGGGGATTTGTGATTGTCACATAAACCCGGTCACTCCTGTCCTCAACCCTGATTCTGGTAATATCGCCGCCCAGATCGGCTGACGTCGGAACAGAAGAAATCGGTCGCGACATTTCTTCTTTGATTTGGACTTTGCCTCTGGCTGCCGGCGGAACCGATACTGGTTCTGTCGTCGCGCACCCAACTGCCAGAAGCGCTATTGCCAACAAATGCAACCAGCGTAACTTTTTCATCTTAACCCTCCTTCTAATAGTTCCAAGATTTCTTTTTCTTTCTCTTTCTGGTCCACCGGACCGAAATCTTGGTCTACTTTTTTGTAGCCGAAAATGGAGTGGTAAAGATTATATAAATTCGCTTCCCAGTACCATCCCCAATTATCGGCCTGGTTGTTGTTCCAAGCGGTATAGCCAGGACCGATTTTAAACGACCCGTTAAAGAAATTTAATCCGCCTTTAATCCCGTTTCCCCATCTGGTTTGTTCTTCGTAACAGGTACTCCGAAATTCTCCCCAGACCTGGACTGTTTTCTTATCGTTAA
>PFWG01000018.1:0-4765 GCA_002791035.1 Candidatus Portnoybacteria bacterium CG_4_9_14_3_um_filter_43_11
TAGATAGAAACAATCAGGAAGTTCCTTTTGTTCCCGGGCAGACCTGGATAGAAATCGTTGAGCCGGGGCAAAGTGTAACTTGGGAATAGTATGCTTATCCTTCTTTATGGCGAGGACAATTATCGTCTGCGCCAAAAATTGAAAGAAATCAAAGAGAGCTATCAAGCCAAGCACAAAAGCGGCTTGAGTTTGGCTTTTTTCCGAGAGGGCGAGTCGGATTTGGATAAAATCAGGGAAAAAGTTGAAGCGGTCTCAATGTTTGACGAAAAAAAACTGATTGTCTTAGAAGATCTTTTTCAAAACAAAGATTTCCAGGAAAATTTTTTTGATTACGCCAAAGAAAGAAAACTGAAAGATGACGAAGATGTCGTCATTGTCGTCTGCCACGAAGACAAATTAGCCGTTTCAAGAATTAAGAACAAATTCTCAATGATAGAAGAGTTTTCTCTTCTTAGCGGTCCGGCTCTGACCAGTTGGGCGAAAAAAGAATTCAAAAAAAACGAGGCCGAAATCAATTCCGAGGCGTTCAAGAAGTTGATTGCCTATGTCGGCAATGACTTATGGCGGCTTAGCGGAGAGATAAATAAATTAGTTAACTACAGGGGTGGGGAGGAAATAAAGGAAGAAGACATTGATTTACTGGTTAAGGCCAATCTGGATGCCAATATTTTCAAAACCCTGGACGCTTTGGCGCAGAGGGATAAAAAAACCGCCCTCTGGCTCATTCATGAACACTTAGAACGGGGCGACAATGAAATGTATTTGCTTTCAATGCTGGCTTATCAGCTCAGAAATTTAATCAGATTAAAAGATTTGATTGAGCGAGGCGAGCCGTATTATTCTCTAGCCCAAAAAAGCGGACTCCATCCCTATGTCGTCAAAAAAAGTTCCGAACAGTTGAGGAACTTTACTTTAGACGATTTGAAAAAGATTTACCGACGGCTGGCAGAGATTGATTTTAAAATAAAAGTCGGACTCACGGACGGACCGACTGCAATAGACCTATTAGTAGCGGAGTTGTGACAATATTATTTTACTCTTTCAATGATTTTTGAGAAAATCTCCGGTTGTTTTTCAGCCAATTGAGCCAAAATTTTCCGGTCTATCTCTATCTTAGCCTTCTTTAATCGGTTGATAAATTGACTGTAGGTCAAGTCGCGCTCTCTGGAAGCGGCGTTGATTTTAATGTTCCAAAGCTGGCGAAAATCCCGCTTTTTTCTTTTGCGGTCGCGAAAAGCGTATGTCCAAGCATGCCTCAGGGCGTCTTTTGCGGCTTTGTATTTAGCCTTTCTGCCCCATTTAAAGCCCTTGGCCATCTTGATTATTTTTTTTCTTCTTTTGTTGGCGGTGGTGCCTCTTTTGACTCTAGTCATAAATATCTATTTGGTTATTCCCGGCAGCACTTTTTTGACAAATTTATTGTTGACCGAAGACATCTTTTGATTCTTTCTTTTTCTTCTGGTTTTGTTGCCGGATTCTTTGGCGTTGAGGTGGTTCTGATGGGTCAGTCTATTCATTATTTTCTTACCACTGGTTATTTTAATTCTCTTTAGTAATGCTTTTCTTGTCTTTAATTTTGGCATAATTTTATTTGTCTACCTGCTGATGACCGTTGCTAACCCTCTCGGCTGTTTTTTAATCTCTTGTTCAATCTTCACTTCTACTGGAATCATTTTGATAAATTCGTTGAGTTTGTCAAAAGCGACATTGAGAAGCGCCTTCTCTCGTCCTCTTAAAATCATTTCCACTCTGACTTTATCGCCCTTACTAAGGAATTTTTCGGCTTGTCTGGCTCTAATTTCCAAATCGTGCTTACCAGTGCCTAATCCAATCCTAACTCCCTTTATCTCAACCTGTTTTTGCTTTGCTTTTTGGCCTCTTTCTTTCCGGGACTGCTCGTATTTGTATTTGCCGTAATCCATTATCCGGCAGACGGGCGGCTGCGCCTGCGGAGCGATTTCAATCAAATCAAGTCCTTTGTCTCGGGACATCTGGAGCGCCTTTGACGTTTCAACAACGCCAAGATTCCGGCCTTTTTCATCTATTAGGAGAATCGGACTGACTCTAATCCATTCGTTGGTCCTAATTCTTTTTTGCGGTTGGTAATATGGTTTTCTATATATGGCTTTTTTTGATTTAATTTCCCGCCTCTTCGGCGGGCAAGGGTGGAGGCGGGGAGATTGAACCCCCGTCCAAAAATCCGGCGCAAAACAATTCTACAAACTTAGTCCGATTTAAATTTGAAGATTGAAAACTCGAAACCGAACAAAATATTTTCAATCTTTGCCTTTATATTTTTAGACAGTCAATCAAGGCGTTTTGACTGCTTAGCCCAATAAGATGACACCCGAATTCCTCTATTAGGCATCAAGGGTCCGGATGGCTCTCAGCTTTAAGCGAGAGCGTAAGCTGGAGCGCTAAATAGCGAAGCTACCGCGCTTTTTGCTTTTGAGAATAAGTTAGCACTTATTTCGTTTTGCAAGATTTGCGAGATTGCGCTCGGTTTGCCTTGTTTTGTTTAGGATCTTGTCGAAACCTGTCGCCCCCGTTCATCTCCTTTTGAGCGCTCTTTCCATTTTTCTGTCTGATTCCCTTTTTTTAATTTTTTCCCTTTTATCAACTTTCTTTTTTCCGCGCCCCAAGCCGAATTCAAGTTTGACTCTGTTGCGCTTAGTATAGACGCTAATCGGCGTCAAAGTCAAGCCCTTTTCTTTTATTCGGCCAATCAGCGACTTAATTTCTTTTTTATGCAAAAGAAGTTTTCTAGTCCGACTCGGGTCGTAGTCGGCCGGAGTGTTTTTGGGCTGGTAGGGCATAATCTGGGCGTTAATCAAGAAGGCCTCCCTGTTTTTAATCGTCACATACGAGCCCTTCAAGGTCAGGCGGTTGTTTTTTACGGCTTTGGCTTCAAAACCGGACAAAACTAAACCGGCCTCGTAGGTCTCTATGATATGGTAGTCAAATTTCGCTCTTGGATTGGTCGCTAAAGCTGGCATAGATATAATTTATCATTTAAAAATGATTGAGTAAAATAAAATTATAAGTTATGATAAAAACATGCTCAGAAAAAAGGTCAGAAAAATACTAAAAGACGCTATCGGGAAAGAAGCGGAGTTGAAGCATCCGGGCGACGCCAAGTTTGGCGACTATTCCACAAACATCGCTTTAAAAGAAAAGATAGACGCCAAAGAAATTGTTGAAAAACTAAAAAACGAGCCGATGTTTGAAAAGGTTGAAACTGCCGGCCCCGGCTTTATTAATTTGACTATATCAAAGCAGGCGCTTTTAGATGAACTATCCGAGATTATTGAGAAAAAAGAAAATTACGGCAATTCAACCATTGGTCAGGGTAAAAAAATCCAGGTTGAATTTATTTCCGCTAATCCGACCGGGCCGTTGACTGTCGGCAATGCCCGGGGCGGGCCTTATGGCGATGTTTTAGGCAATGTTTTTAAAAAAGCCGGTTTTGAAGTTGAAAAAGCGTATTATGTCAATGACGCCGGCCAGCAGATTTTAGCCCTGGGACACTCGGTTTTAAAAGACAAAGAGGCAAAGTATCAGGGAGAATATATTGATGAGTTGGCTGGAAAAATAAAAGAGAGAGACCCTCTTAAAGTCGGTCAATTGGCGGCCAAGCGCATTATTAATGGCTACATTAAAAAAACAACCGGTAAATTAGGCATCAAATATGACGAATGGATTTTTGAGTCGGACCTGTATCAGTCGGGAAAAGTTGATAAAACCTTGAAATTTTTGGAAGAAAATGGTTTAATCTATGAGAGAGAAGGGGCAAAATGGTTTAAGTCGTTTCAATTTGGCGACGAGAGAGACCGGGTAGTGGTCAAAAGCGACGGCGAAAAAACCTATTTGGCCGGCGATATTGCTCTTCATCAATACAAATTCAAAGATAAGAAATTTGACCAGGTAGTTAATGTCTGGGGCGCCGACCACCACGGCGATGTTGCCGGACTGCTCGCCGGAGCGGAGGCGCTGGGTCATAAAGGAAAATTAGAGATTATTCTTTTGCAGTTTGTCACCCTTTTGGAGAAAGGCGAGAAAAAGAAAATGTCCAAGAGAGCCGGCGTTTATGTCCTGATGGACGAATTGGTTGACAAAGTTGGCTCTGATGCGGCGAGATGGTTTTTTTTGCAAAAGTCGCCCGAGACGCACTTGAATTTTGACATTGATTTGGCCAAAGAGCAGTCCAGTAAGAATCCGGTCTATTATGTTCAGTACGCGCATGCGAGAATCTGCAGCGTTTTAAGGAAAGCAGGCAATGTCATCCTGAGTCCATTCGCTTCGCTCAGGATAAACTCCGCGAAGGATCTGTCAAAAGATTCTTCGGGCTTTACCCTTAGAATGACAAACCTAAATCATCCGGCGGAATTAAGTTTAATTCGGCAACTGACCAAGTTCCCCGAAATCATTGAAGATACTGCCGGCGACTATCAAGTCCAGCGACTGCCGCAGTATTCTCTGAAATTGGCCAATACTTTTCATAAGTTTTATGAGAACTGTCGGGTAATTGACGACAGCGACAAGAAAAAAACCGCCAGCCGGTTGTCCTTGGCCAAAGCGGTTCAGATAGTTTTGGCCAGTACTTTAAAATTGATGGGGATTGGCGCCCCAAATAAAATGTGAGTAAAATGCTTTTAGCGGGCAACAACAAAAAACATCAACAAAGAGGAGGGAAAATGTCAAAGAAGAAACGGAATCGTAATAACGGATTGGACTTGAATGGCATGACCCAGCCCATGAGGAACTG
>PFWG01000018.1:4780-10676 GCA_002791035.1 Candidatus Portnoybacteria bacterium CG_4_9_14_3_um_filter_43_11
GCGGCTTGAGCCTAAGCCGCAAAAAGCCGTCAAAAATGGCGGTAAAAAAAGAAAGTAAAAAAACGGGGAGGCGTTCAAAAAGAACGCTTCCCCTGTCCACTAAAGGCATTTTAAACTAATAAGATTAAAATGGATTTATCCAAAAACGAACTTAAAATTTTAAAATTTTGGGAAAAATCCAAAATTTTTGAAAAGAGTTTAAAAAGGAACCTGCCTCGCCGGACGAACAGGCAGGCAGACAAAGGCAAAAAGAAATTTGTCTTTTTTGAGGGTCCGCCGACCGCTAACGCTCGGCCGGGCATGCATCATATTGAAGCCAGAGTTTTTAAGGATGTTATCCCGCGATACAAAACCATGCGGGGTTTTTTTGTTGACCGCAAAGCCGGCTGGGATACGCACGGATTGCCGGTGGAAATTCAGGTGGAAAAAGAACTAGGCTTTAAGACCAAGGATGATATTGAGAAATACGGAGTAGGCAAGTTTAATAAAAAATGCCGGCAAACCGTCTGGCGATATAAGGACGAATGGGAGAGATTGACCGAAAGAATCGCTTTTTGGGTGGATATGGCAAATCCGTACATCACTTACGAGAATTATTATATTGAAAGCGTCTGGTATCTTCTAAAAAAGATTTGGGGAAAGGGTTTGCTCTATAAAGGATTTAAAGTTGTTCCTCATTGTCCGAGGTGCGTCACCGGGCTATCCAGCCATGAAGTTTCCCAGGGGTATAAAAAAGTCAAAGAAAATTCGGTTTATTTGAATTTTCGGATTACCAAGGGCAATAATAAAGCCAAAGAAGGCGATTTTATTCTGGCCTGGACAACGACACCTTGGACATTGCCGGGAAATGTCGCTTTGGCCGTCGGCAAGAATATTGTTTATGTTAGAATAAAATATCAGGGCAAAAACTATATCTTGGCCAAAGACCGGCTGGGAATAATCGGCACCGGTTATAAAATAGAAGAAGAATTCAAGGGCAAAGATTTAGTCGGCTTGGAATATCAGCCGTTGTTTGAGATTGAAGCAGTCAGGAAGAGCGGCAAAAAAGTTCACTTTGTCGTTCCAGCCGATTTTGCCAGTGCCAAGGAAGGAACCGGCGTAGTTCATACGGCGGTAATGTACGGCGAAGACGATTATGCCTTGGGGGAAAGAATGGATTTGCCCAAAGTTCATACCGTTGACGAGAAGGGGTATTTCGCCAAGGATTTAGCGCCGTATAATTTGTTTGGCAAATATGTCAAAGACGCCAAAACCGAAAAAGAAATTATTGATTATTTGCAAAATAGCGGGTTTTTATTCAAGGAGGAAGAATATGAACACGATTATCCATTTTGCTGGCGGTGCGGCACGCCTTTACTCTATTACGCCAAGGACTCTTGGTTTATTGCCATGTCAAAGCTGAGGAAAAAATTGGTAGCGAATAACAACAAAATTAATTGGGAACCAAAGCATACAAAAAAGGGAAGATTTGGGGAATTTGTCAAAGAAGCCAAGGATTGGGCTCTGTCGCGAGAAAGATATTGGGGGACGCCCTTGCCGGTCTGGCAATGCCAAAAGTGCGGCGAATATAAATGTATTGGCAGCGCCAAAGAACTGGGAGCAAAGATTAAAGATTTACATCGTCCTTATGTTGATAGGATTAAACTGGGATGTTCTTGCGGCGGAAAAATGATTCGGGAAAAGTCCGTTATTGATGTCTGGTTTGATTCCGGAGCGATGCCTTTTGCCCAATGGGGCTATCCTTACCTGAAAAATAGCCGGAACAATTTTAAAGACCATTATCCGGCCGACTATATTTCCGAAGCGGTTGACCAGACCAGAGGCTGGTTTTACACTCTTTTGTCTATTGCGACTTTAATGGAGTATATCGGAGAGATAAAGGACGGGGCTTGCTACAAGAATGTTATTTGCTTAGGGCATGTTTTGGACAAGAAGGGCAAGAAAATGTCCAAGTCCAAAAACAATGTTGTTGACCCGTGGGAGATGTGCGATAAATTTGGCGCCGATACCCTGCGTTGGTATTTCTACACCATTAACCAAGCCGGCGAGCCGAAAAAATTTGATGTTAAAGATGTCGCCGATAAAAACAGGCGTGTTCTCGGGACACTGTTTAACTCTTTTGTCTTTTGGCAGACATATAAAGATAAAGATTTTAGGGCAAAGAAAACCAAGCCCAAAAATGTTTTGGATAAATGGATAATTTCTCGGCTTAATCTAATTAACGGTCTGGTGGTTGAAAATCTGGAAAAATACGATGTCGTTTTGGCGGCGCGACTGATAGAAGAATTTATTGATGATTTTTCAAATTGGTATATTCGCCGCTCAAGGGACAAATTTCAAAAACCAGAGAGCAAAAAACAGAAAGACGCCGCCTCGCAGATTTTTTATCGGGTTTTATTTGAGTTGTCAAAAATTATGGCTCCTTTTACTCCTTTTATTTCAGAAGACATCTATCAAAGTTTGAAGACCGGAAAAGACCCAGAATCGGTCCATCTGTGCGAGTATCCTGAATCCGAAATTTGTCTGGTTGATTCCGCGCTGGAGGACAAGATGAAAAAAGTCCGGGGGATTGTCGCCGAGGCGCTGGCGCAAAGAGCGAAAAACGGAATTAAAGTCCGCCAACCGCTGGCCAAATTGGCTATAACCGACAAGGCGCTCGCGGGCGATAAAGAACTAGCCGGTTTGATTAGAGATGAAGTCAATATCAAAGAAGTTGTTTATGGCAAAAGCGTCAAATTAGACACTAAAATAACGGCGGAACTGAAATCCGAAGGAATGCTAAGGGATTTAGTTCGCTATATTCAAGACATGAGGAAAGATGGCGGATTAAAGCCGGGGCGATTGATTTATCTTCGCTATCAGACAGAATCATCTCTGAAAAATTTGATTCAGAGTCATGAAGCGGAGATTAGAAAGGATATCTCTGCCAAAAAAATAGAAATCGGACCGAGAAAAAGGGAAGTATTTTTAGTTGAAAGAGAAGTTAATTTTGGCAGTGAAAAAGTCTGGCTGGGGATTAAGAAATAATGCTTTATAAAACCCGGGGGATTATTATCAGGCGGAGCAATGCCAACGACTTTGACCGACTACTGACGGTCTACACCAAAGAATTCGGCAAGGTTCTACTTAAGGCCAAGTCGGTCAGGAAAAACGAGTCCAAGCTGAAAGGACACTTAGAACTTTTTTTGTATTCCCGTTTGATGGTTGCGCCGGCTCGCCGAACTGGCAAACAGACAAGGAGCTTTGATATTGTCGCTGGCGCCGAAACGATCGAAAATTTTTCCAAGCTTCGCCAAAATATTTCTTCTTTGGCCGCCGCTTATTATTTATCCGAGATAACTGACAAACTGGTTGCCGGGCCGGAAAAAGACGGAGATATCTGGAATCTTTTATTGGGAGGATTTAATCAACTTAATAAAGGCGAAGATGCTCAAAAAACAATCGGTAATTTTGAAAATAAAATATTGGAGCATTTAGGCTATGGCCAGCAAAAAAATCCAGCGGACTTTATTGAGGCGATACTTAATGAAAGAATAAAGTCAAAGATGTTTTTATCCGGAATTGTTAATAATTTTTCTTGAAGCCCGGGCTTCCCAATAAGAAGTCATTTTTTGTCTTTTTTGTTTTTTTGTAATATAATGAGAACTGGGAATTTTGACTAAAACAATGTCGGATAACGGTTTAGAGAAGTTAAAAAAGAAAATATATAAGCCAGGAGAACAACTTGGAAAGCGATTAGAGAGGCCAAAGGTTTTTCAACCGGAAGGAAAAAGAGAAAAGGTTTTGACCAAGAAATGGCGAGAAATCAAGAAAGGGAAACTGTCGCCGGAAACGAAGAAGCGGCTGAAAATTGTTGGGATTTGCGCTTTGGCCGGGTTTTTGATTGCGGTTAGTTTTTTTATTTGGCAAAGAATGAACTCTTTTGACAAGAACAAAGTTGTCTTGGAAATCAAGGGGGCGGAAAGGATTGTCAGCGGCGACGAAGTCAAATACGCTGTCGGGGGCAAAAACAACACCAATTTGACTTTGTATAACCTTCAATTGACCTTTCGTTACCCGGAAGACGCTCTTCCCTTGGAAGGCAAGAACTTTATAGAAACGATAGAATTAAGCGATTTGGAACCGGGACAGGAAGTCAGAATAGAATTTACGGCTCGACTTATCGGTTTAAAGGGCGATAAAGAAAAAGCCGAAGCGGAATTGTCTTATAATCCCGGTAACCTTAGTTCGCGTTTTTCAAATAAGGCCGAGTTTGAAACGGAGATTGTTTCAGTTCCTTTAATCCTCAATTTTGATCTGCCGGAAAAATTAGTCAGTGGCCAATCGTTTGATTTCTCCTTGGTCTATTCAAATCAAAGCGATGTTTCATTTAATAATCTCCAGGTTAAAATGGAATATCCAAAGGGCTTTGTTTTTGAGTTGTCTCAGCCAGCGCCATTTGACGGCGATGATGTTTGGTCTTTGGGGAACTTGGTTGCCGGCGAGCAAAGGAAAATATTTATTAAAGGGACGATTAGCGGAGAAGAAAACGAAAACAAGGCCTTTAAAGCCCAAATAGGCGAAAATCGGGAAGAATTTATTACTTACGCTGAAACGGCCGGGACGATTCAAATTTCTCAATCTCCTCTCTCTATTAGCCAAACAGTCAACAACTCAACCGATTATATTGCCGAAGTTGGAGATATTCTAAAATATGATATCAAGTACGAAAACACAACTGATGTCGGGATAAGGAATATTTTTATCAATGTTAAGTTGGATGGCGAAGCGCTGGACTTTTCCACCTTAGACGCCCAACCCGGGTCTTTTAACGGAGGCAATAACACTATCAGTTGGAATGCTTCCAGTTTGCCTGATTTGGAATTCCTTGAGCCGCATCAAGGCGGTAAGATTGATTTTTCAATAAAGATTAAGGATTCTCTGCCAATCAGCAGTTTTGCCGACAAGAATTTTGTGGTGGTAAGCGCCGCGGCGATAGATTCTGAAAACGCTCCCCTGTCTTTGGAAAAAATAGAAATTACTGGCCAGAACAAGTTGACGACAAAAATATTAACCCACTTGACTCTTCAGGCGCAGGCCTTTTATTATGACGATGAAATAGCCAACAGCGGTCCTATCCCGCCCCAGGTCAGCCAAAAAACGACCTATACTGTCAAATGGCGCTTGGTTAACCGAAACAACGATTTAAGCGAGGTCAAAATATCGGCCTACTTGCCGCCGCATGTTGAATGGACTGGAGTCAAAAAACCAAGCGACGCCGATTTGAGTTATAATCCTCAGACCGGCCAAGTCGTCTGGCAAGTCGGCAATCTGTCGGCCGGGACCGGCGTTCTGTCGCCGGTTCAACAGGTTGCTTTCCAAATAGCGATTACGCCGGCAATCACCGATGTCGGCAATCTAATTGAATTGATTGACCAATCAAAGGTTTTCGGCTATGATAATTTTGTCGGTCAGGAGTTGACTGATACGGCGCGGGCGGTTGACAGCGATCTTCCCGACGATTCGCGAGCTAACAGCCAAGGAGCAGTAGTCCAATAATAAGTCAAAAATTATATCAAAAGTATATCAATTATGGCAACAATGGAAAAAATAGTATCACTGTGCAAAAGGCGGGGCTTTGTTTATCCGGGTTCGGAAATCTATGGCGGCTTGGCCAATACCTATGATTACGGTCCCTTAGGGGCGGAACTGAAAAACAACGTTAAACAGGCCTGGTGGAAATATTTTGTTCAGGGTAGAGACGATATGGTCGGCATAGACGGTGGAATAATTGCTAACTCTAAAATTTGGGAAGCCAGCGGCCATGTCAAGGAGTTTAAGGACCCTTTGGTTGAATGCAAAAAATGCCACAAGAGATTCCGGCCAGATAAACTTAAAGACGCTTCTAAATGTCCTG
>PFWG01000016.1 GCA_002791035.1 Candidatus Portnoybacteria bacterium CG_4_9_14_3_um_filter_43_11
CCTCCTTTTTTGATTTTTACCACTCTACCTAAAAAAGAGAAGTTTGTCCAGAGAAACCGCCTCTTTCTTCATCATCAAAGATTTTTATTTTCCCGTATTTGCCGTCGTGACCGGGCTCAATTCTGACTTTGCCTTGCCGGACGCGGCTAATGGCCTCGCCGATTTCAAAAGAACTGATTTCCTTTATTTGCTCCGGCGACCGGTTTAACAAAATGTCAAACTCCGAGCCAAAACTTTTTATCAGGTTTTTGTATTCTTCCGCCACGGTTTTTGAGCCGGCGCCGACGCCCTTGGCTTCGGCAATGATTTCTTCTAGAGGAATCAAGTGCCGGAAAGGAACGGCCTTGGCTGGCTGGACTCCTTCTTTTCGGTCAGCCAAATCGTCCAGGCGGTGAAGCACGCCGATAGTGAGCGGTTTGCCGCACTTGGGACAAAGATTATTTACTCTTTTTGAGTCCTGGGGTGCCAAAACCACGCCGCAATTCCGGTGTCCGTCGTAGTGGTATCTCCCTTCTTCCGGGAAAAACTCAACCGTTTCCAGAAATTTTCCCGAACCCTTGCTTTTAATCGCTTCGGCTATCCCCTGATAACTCAACTCGGTCTCAAAAACATTGGCTTCCCGACCAATCCGCGAAGGTGAATGGCTGTCGCTGTTTGAGAGCAGAGTTAGATTATCCAGTTTTGACCAGCGCCAGTTCATGGTCGGGTCACTGCTTAATCCTGTTTCAACCGCATAAATATATTGGGCGTACTCTTCAAAACATTCTTCCATTGAGTCAAAGCCGGAATTGGCGCCAAACAAAGAAAACCAGGGCGTCCAGATATGGGCCGGAATAATCAGGCAATTGGCGCTGGTGTCAAAGACGATTTTAGCCAATTCTTTGGCGTCCAAGCCCAAAATCGGCCGGCCGTCGGATTTAATGTTGCCAATCCAAGAAAGGCGGGTATTGATTTTTTCTATGGTTTTGAAATCAGGCGCTAGGACGATCAGATGGATTTTTCTGGTTCGATTGTTTTTGGAATAGATACAGCTGATTTCGCCGCTCAATAAAAATCTGGTCCCGCTGTCAAGTTTATTCTGGCCGTCTTTAGGCAGCCAATCGTTGTTTAAAACTGACGACTGGCCAAGTTTCTTGGTCTTAAAAAGGCCCGACTCGGCCGGCTCCAATTTTTTTCTTAATTCTTTGACCCACAAAGGATGGGTAAAATCGCCGGTAGCCAAAACCTTGATGCCTTTAATCTTGGCCCACTTGTCCAGATTTTCCACATCCATATTCTTGGAAGTGGCGCGGGAATATTTGGAGTGGATATGCAGGTCAGCGACAAATTTCATAATCTCTTGATATAATTGTTGATATAGTGCGGCGTCCCCAGAAGGAATCGAACCTTCGCCTCAGCCTCCGGAGGGCTGCGCTCTGTCCGCTGAGCTATGGGGACATAAGGGCATAGCTATAAACTGCGCCACTATGTTTAGAAAGTATATCTAAGATTTAATTATACTTTATTCCAGATAGAGGTCAATCGGCGGACAACTTGCCGCTTAAAAGGCCTAAAACCAGCCACCAGGCCAATTGCCCCTGCTGAAGCGTCCAGAAAAAGTGGTCAAACATTCCGATAAATAAGAAAGAAAAACCGATCAGCAGGATAAAGGTTTTTCTCTGGCCAAAAGCGTTTTTAAACAATCGGAATAAGAACAGTAAAAAAACGCTTAAACCAATCAGTCCGGTCTCGCTGGCCATCAAAAGATAAATATTATGAACCGGCTGCCAGATCCAGGGGCTCATTAAGTCCAGCATTTCCCGGAGACGGAAAACAAAATTACCCTGCCCGACGCCCAAAAACGGCTGTTCGCTGATAAAAAGAAAAGCGAATTGATTGTAAATTTGGCGCAGGACAACCGACTGCTCTTGAAGAGAAATATTAAAGCGGCCGGAAAACTCCGGCCAAGCCCAAGCAACGGCGATAAGCGCGTTGATAGCGACGATTGAAAATAATCCTAAAGTTTTCTTTT
>PFWG01000022.1 GCA_002791035.1 Candidatus Portnoybacteria bacterium CG_4_9_14_3_um_filter_43_11
GGCGTGTTGGAGAAACTTGGGGCGCAGGACTGCTTTTGGGAAAACAAAGGCGCCTATACCGGCGAGATTTCCTCTTTGATGCTCAAGGATTTAGGCTGTCAATATGTCATTGTCGGCCATTCCGAAAGAAGAAAATATTTCGGGGAAAGCGATGAAATAATAAACAGGAAATTAAAGGCGGTTTTGAAAAACCGAATGAAGCCGGTATTTTGCGTCGGCGAAGAAACCAGAGACAGTTTAAACGGGAACGGAAAGCAAATCAACGAAATGGGTTTGATTGTCGGCGAGCAGCTGGAAAAGGGGCTGATCGGGATTTCGACCGAAAGGATAAGGGAAATAATCTTTGCCTACGAGCCGATCTGGGCGATCGGGACGGGACAGGCCTGTTTGCCCGACGATGCCATGAAAGCCCGGCTTTTTATCCGAAAAATTTTGTCAAAACTCTATAGCCGGGAAACAGCCGAAAAAGCCAGAATCGTTTATGGCGGCAGTATTGACAGCAAGAATGTTTCCGATTATGTCAAAAACGCCAAAATGGACGGGATTTTGGTCGGCGGGGCTTCTATTAACGCCAGCGAATTTAATAAGATTGTTGAGAAAATAGGATGAAAATTCTTTCCGACTTCAAATTTAACGGCGAAAAGGTTTTGCTCCGGGTTGATTTCAACGAACCGATAAAGGACGGCCGATTAGCCAGTAATTTTCGCCTTAGGGCGACTCTGCCGACCATAGAGTATCTGCTTGAACAAAGCGCCAAGGTAATTTTATTGACTCATCTGGGCCGGCCGGAGGGCAAAGTAGAGGAAGAATTGAGAACGGATTTACTCGGCAAGGATTTATCCCTTTTAATCGGCCGAAAGGTAAAAAAACTTGACGGCTGTGTCGGAGAGGAGATAAAAAAAGAAATAGACGGGATGCGCCCCGGGGAAATTATTCTTTTAGAAAATGTCCAATTTGAACCGGGCGAAAAAGCCAATAATCCTAAATTTGCCGCGGCGCTGGCTGAATTAGCCGACTTTTTTGTTTTGGACGCTTTTGGCCAGTCGCATCGCGATTACGCTTCCATCAGCGGAGCGCCGAAATTGCTGCCCAGTTGCGCCGGCTTGCTTTTAGCCAAAGAAATCAAAGTTCTTTCCGGCGTTTTGGAAAAGCCCAAACGCCCCTTGACAGTGATCGTCGGCGGGGCAAAAATTTCAACCAAAATTGAACTGATTGAAAACCTTTCAACCAAGGCCGACTATTTTCTTTTAGGCGGAGCGCTGGCCAATACTTTTTTAAAGGCCAAGGGGATTAGCGTCGGCAAATCGGTTATTGAAGAGGAAATGGTCGGCCGGGTAAGAGAAATGAATTTGGATAGCGATAAAATAATTTCTTTGACCGACGGTGTCGTTTCGGCCAGCCCTGACGGCAAATCGGACAGCCGAGTCAGCCCGATAGGCGATCTCGGCGAAAACGAAATGATTTTAGATATCGGTCCGAAAACGGTGAAAAAATTTGAAGATATAATCAAGCAGGCAAAGATGATTGTTTGGAACGGGCCAATGGGTTTGTTTGAAATCGGTTCCTTTGCCGCCGGAAGCGCCGCCATCGCTAAAGCCGTCGCTAAAAGCGGAGCTTTTTCTTTGGTTGGCGGCGGAGAGACCATTGCGCTATTGGAAGGATTGAACCTTTTGGATAAAATGAGTCACGTTTCAACCGGCGGCGGGGCAATGCTCAAGTTTTTAGCCGGCGGGAAATTGCCTGGCATAGAAGCGCTTAATAATAGATAAGAAATAATGAAGTGGAAAATAAAAGAGAAAGCGCCGGACGACTTTTTAAAGCGGTTTCCGGAATTTACTCCTTTAGTCGCCCAACTTTTATACAACCGCGGCTTGATTTCTCAAAAACAGATTGACGAGTTTTTCAATCCTGACTACAGCCAGGATTTTCATGACCCATATTTGCTTAAGGGAATGAAAAAAGCGGTTAACCGGATTAGACAAGCGCTTAAAAAGGGAGAAAAGATTACCATTTACGGCGATTTTGACGCCGACGGCGTTTGCGCGACGACCATTTTATTTTCAACTTTAAAAGAATTAGGCGCCAAAAATCTTGATGCCTATATTCCCGACCGGGAAAAAGAGAGTCACGGCTTGAACGAAAAAGCCATCAGAGAATTAAGAGCGAGAGGGACAAAACTGATTATCGTCGTTGATTGCGGCAGTACCGACTTCAACGAAGTTGATTTGGCCAAGTCGTTGGGCATAGATATGGTTATTACCGACCATCATACTCTAGCCGAGAAGTTGCCTCGGGCGCTGGCCGTAATCAATCCTCTGCAAAAAGGGGACAAGTATCCCTTTAAAGATCTATCCGGCGCCGGCGTGGCCTTTAAACTGGCATCGGCTCTTTTGTCGGCTCACGGCGAAGAATTTTTTCAAAAGTGGCTGCTGGATTTAGTCGCTTTGGCGACAGTGGTTGACGTTATGCCGATTGTCGGAGAAAACCGGACTTTGGTTAAATACGGCTTGGGGGTCTTAGCCCAGACGCGGCGAGTCGGATTGAGAGAACTAATGAGGATAGGCGGGGTAGAGCCGAAAATTATCCAAGCGTCTTTTAACGGCGAGCCGCCGGCGACCAATCTCAATGTCGCTACCCTTGGTTTTGTCCTTGGGCCGCGACTCAATGTCGCCAGCCGGATGGACCATGCCAACACCGCCTTTCATCTCCTGATTGCCAGAGACCGGAAAGAAGCCAAGAGTTTGGCTAAATTGCTCAATGAAAAAAATACCGAAAGGCAAAATCTGACCGCGGCCATTATGAAAGAAGTGGAAAGACGGATTGAAGGCAATCCGGAGAAAAAAAACTCAAAGTTAATTTTTGAAAGCAGTCCTGATTGGCCGGTCGGTTTGGTCGGGTTAGCCGCCAGCAAAGCGGTTGATAAATATTGCCGTCCAACGATGATTGGCTGCGAAATGGATGACTTGATTCATGTTTCCTGCCGGAGTATTCCAGAATTTGATTTAATGGAAGCGATTAGAATAGCGGCCTCGGAAAATCTTTTAGACGATTACGGCGGGCACAAAGGCGGCGCCGGCTTCAGGGCGAAAAAAGAAAACTTGGAAAAAATCAAAAAGATTTTTGCCGATATAGCCGGAGAGAAATTAAAAGAGGAGGATTTGGCTCCGACGCTGGATATTGACGCCGAGTTGTCTTTAGACGCCCTTGCTTTCTATAGTTATGACGAAATCCAAAAGTTTGCTCCTTTTGGCAAAGGGAATCCGGAGCCGAAATTTTTAATCAGAGGGTTGGAGGTCAGGAATCTTAAGGCGGTTGGAACCAGCGGCAGCCATCTAAAGATGGAATTGGTTTGTTTTGACGAGAGATGCCGGTTGGCCAAAAGTTTTCAGGCGATTGCCTTTGGTTCGGGGCATTTGGATGGCATATTGGACAAGGGAAGTTTAGTTGACGTTGTTTTTGAGTTTATTTTAAACGAGTGGAACGGGACAAGAAATTTGGAGATGAAGGTCGTTGATTTAAAACTGGCAAAATTATATCAAAAGATATCTCAATGATGAAATTACTAATTTATGCCGATGGCGGGGCAAGAGGGAATCCCGGGCCGGCCGCTGTCGGAGTCGTGCTTAAAAAGGATGGCCAGACAATCAAAAAATACGGCGAGTATATCGGCGAAGCGACCAACAATCAAGCCGAATACCAGGCGATTATTTTCGGGCTCAAAAAGACCAAGCTTCTGTTCGGCAAAAAGAAAGCCAAAGAAATAGAATTGGAGTTTTTGACGGACAGCGAGCTGGCGGCCAGACAGCTGAATCATAAATATAAAATAAAAGAAAAAGAACTCCAGCCGCTGTTTTTGAAAATTTGGAACTTGACCATTGATTTTAAAAATGTTAGTTTTAGCCATATCTTGAGAGAAAAGAACAAAGAAGCCGACGCTTTGGTCAACGAGGCGTTGGATAGCCAAAGCCGGGAACAAAAACTCTTGTAGTTGACAAATAATTTAATTTGATATATATTGTAATCGGCTCAAGTAAATTAGATAGCCGCTGCCAGTTTAAAAAATTGGTAGAGGAAAGTCCGGGCGTCGAATCTTATGCCCCGCCGAGCGGGGTAAAGGGGAAAGCGGCAGTGGGCAACACCCACCGTTCGCAAGGATAGGGAAAGTGCCACAGAGACAATACTTCTTTGCTTTAGGGGTAATCTCCTAAAGCGAGGTAAAGGTGAAAAGTGAGGGATTAAGACCCCTCTCTCCGCGGGGAGACCCGTTGGAGCGGTAAACCCTGCCTGACGCAAGAGCAAATCCCGACGCAAGGTCGGGAGCAAAGTAGCTCGCTAGAGGCCGGCAGCAATGCCGGTCCCAGACAGATGGCTATCTCCCCGCAGAACTGCGGGGAACAGAACCCGGCTTATTATTTACTTGGGCTAACAAAGAATCCCGTCCCGCAGTATTGTCGGACGGGATTTTTTGTTTCGGCCTTGGCCCTTCGCGGCTTGCCTTTTTGCGGCTGATTCATTAGGATTAGGTTAGAGACCTCTTAATAAAATGAAAAAAGCGGAACTATTATTTACGGCGATTCTGCCTCCTCTGGACTTCATGATGCTTTTGGTGGCGGGAATAACCGCCTATTTTCTGCGGATTAATCCGTTGGTCGCCCAGTACCGGCCGGTGCTTTTCCATCTCAACCTTCCCCTTAACCGTTACTTGACTTTGATTATCGGCGTTTCGGTTTTTATGCTGGCGGTTTTCGCGCTTATTGGGCTCTATCGTATTCAGCTCAGAAGAATTCTTTTGGACGACTTTTTGAAAATAATCATCGGCGTTTCAGCCGGGATTATCGGCTTGGTCTTTTATAGTTTTTTTCGCTCGGAATTGTTTGATTCCCGTTTTCTAATTGTTATTGGCTGGGTAGCGGCGATTATTTTTGTCTCTTTCGGGCGTTTTATTGTTCATCGCTGGCAGAGATATTTGATGAAAAAATATAATTTTGGATTAAGGCGGGCTTTGGTCGTCGGCTGTGACGGCGTCAGCCAAAAAATCGTTAACTACATCAAAAGCCAATCGGTTTTGGGCTATCGGCTGGTGACTAACCTGTCCCAGCCGGATTTGGACGAAATCAAAAGAAAGGTCAAGGACCCGGGCGTGGAAGAAATTATTTTGGCCGATTCGGACTGGCCCAAAGAAAGGGTGCTTGAATTGGTTAATTTTTGCGAAGACAATCATTTGACTTTTAAATTTGTTCCCAATCTTTTTCAGACATTAACGGCTAACGCTTCGGTGGAAACGTTGGGAGATGTCCCGATTATTGAACTCAAGAGAACAGCCCTGGACGGCTGGGGAAGGATTATTAAAAGAGTCATTGATTTTGTCGGCGCTTTAACTGGTCTGATTGTCTTGAGTCCGTTTTTTACCCTCGTCGCCATTTTTATCAAGCGGGATAGTCCGGGTCCAGTTTTTGTTCATCTGAAAAGAATCAGCCAAGGAAAAGAATTCCGGCTGTGTAAATTCCGTTCAATGGTTGACGGAGCAGAGAAATTAAAAGAGAATCTTCAGGCAAAAAACGAACGGAAAGACGGACCGTTGTTTAAAATAAAAAATGATCCCAGGGTAACCAAAATCGGAAAATTTTTAAGAAGATACCGGATAGATGAATTTCCGCAGTTGGTCAATGTTTTGAAGGGGGAAATGAGTTTAATCGGTCCGCGCCCGCATCAACCGGATGAAATCGCCCAATACCGAAAACACCACAAAAAGGTCCTGGCGATTAAATCGGGGATGACCGGTTTCGCTCAGGTTTCCGGCAGTTCGGACTTGTCTTTTGAGGAAGAGATAAAATTGGATACCTATTACGTTGAAAATTGGTCGTTAGCGATGGACTTAAAGATATTTCTAAGGACTTGGCTGGTTTTATTAAAGGACCGATCGGCGTGTTAAGGTTTTGCCAAAATTTTTTGAAATTTTGGCAAAACCTTAAGCTGTCTCTGGCGGGTTGTTGGTATGAAGGTTGCTCTTGTTCATGATTACCTTAATCAGTACGGAGGGGCGGAAAGGGTCTTAGAAGCGTTTTGCCAGATATTTCCCGAAGCGCCGATCTATACCTTGTTTTATGATAAGAAAAAAACCGGCCATGCCTTTGACCGGCGCCGGGTTGAAACGTCATTCCTGCAAAAAATTCCATTGGTTCGGTCGCATCACCGCCCTTTTTTGATGCTGATGCCGATTGCCATAGAACAGTTTGACCTTTCGGAGTATGATTTGGTTTTATCCGATTCGGCCAGCTACGCCAAGGGAGTCGTCGTCGGCCCCCAAGCCCTTCATATCTGCTACTGTCATACGCCGATTCGTTACGCTTGGGATGATTCCCACCGCTATATTGAGGAATTCGGCTATCCCGGGCTGGTTAAAAAAATCATCCCGTTTTTTATGAACTATATTCGTTTTTGGGACAGCAAAGCCGCCCAGCGAGTGGATGAGTTCATCGCCAACTCGCGCTTTGTCGCCAACCGGATAAAAAAGTATTATCGGCGGGACGCAAAAGTTATTTATCCGCCGGTTAACTCCAGCCATTTTTATCTGTCCGGCCGGCCCGGAAAATATTTTTTGATGGTGGGGCGTTTTCTTCCTTATAAAAGGTTTGATTTGGCCATAGAGGCGTTTAATCGGCTGGGCCAGCCGCTAAAAATTGTCGGCGACGGTCCGGACAGAAAACGACTCAAAAAAATAGCCAAAAGCAACATTGAATTTGTCGGTTTGGTTTCGGAAGAAAAACTGCGGGATTATTACGCCAATTGCCTGGCTTTTATTTTTCCCCAGGAAGAAGATTTTGGCATCACGGCGGTGGAGGCCATGGCGGCCGGCCGGCCGGTAATCGCTTATCGCGCCGGCGGCGCGCTGGAAATTGTCCAGGAAGGCCTCACCGGAATTTTCTTTAACGAACAAGAGCCAGAAAGTTTAATGGCAGTTTTAAAAAGTTTTCGGTCGGACGATTTCAGTCCGGAGTTAATCCGACAGAAGGCGCTGGAATTTGACCAAGAAAAATTTAAAGAGAAAATAAGGAAATTTATTGATGAAAATTGGCATCGACATCAGAGTTTTGGCCCGTGGCGTTAGAACCGGGGTGGAAGAGTATGTGATTAATCTTTTATCCCATCTTTTTTTGATTGAGTCGGAGATTCAATACAAACTTTTCTATAATGCTTACCGCAAGAATGAATTGAGCTTTGAATGGCCGCTAAGGAGAAACGTTGAATTGAAAAATTTTAAAATTCCCAACCGACTGTTTTTTGTTTCCGCCCGTTATTTCAATCAGCCGAAAATTGACCGGCTTTTAGGCGGAGTTGACGCCTATTTCAATCCGCATTTTTTTGGCGCGCCGGTCTCTTCAAGGTGCCGGAAAATAATGACCGTTCACGATTTGTCTTTTGAGTATTTCCCCGAGTTCTTTTCCTGGCGGAAGCGGCTGTGGCAAAAGTTTCTAATGAGGACAAAAAAAGAAGCGCGCAACGCCGACAAAATTATCGCGGTCTCCCAGTCAACTAAAAGCGATTTGGTTAATCTTTACGGCATTAATGAAGAAAAAATATCGGTGATTTATTCGGGAGTGGGCGAGCAATTTCAGCCGATAAGTTTTGAACAAAACCAGCCGCCGGCCGCCGGCGACATCAAGAGAAAATACAATTTGCCCAGCGATTTTATACTCTACTTTGGCGCGATTGAGCCGAGGAAAAATATTGTCGGACTAATCAACGCCTTTGAAGTTTTAAGGGAAAAACATCGGATTAAACTGGTTGTCGCCGGCGACAAAGGCTGGCTTTATCGCGATATTTTCAAAACCGCCAAGGAATCCAAATACAGAAACGACATTGTTTTTACCGGCTTTATTGAAGAGAAAGACAAGCCCTGTCTTTACGCTTTGGCTAAACTTTTTGTCTATCCCAGTTTTTTTGAGGGGTTTGGCTTTCCGCCGCTGGAGGCGATGGCCGGCGGCGTTCCGACGATTGTTTCCAACAGTTCGTCTTTGCCGGAAGTGGTTGGCGAAAGCGCTTTAATGATTGACCCGAATAACATTGACGAATTGTCTTGGGCGATGGAAATGGCTTTGACCGACAGCGAATTAAGAAAATATTTGATAAAAAAAGGGATTGAGCAGGCGAAGAAATTTTCCTGGGATGAATGCGCCAAAAAAACATTGGCGGTTTTGAAACAATAATCAGACGGCGAGCGATAAAATGGAAAGCAAGAAAAATCAACTTAGAATCGGCATCGACGCCAGGTTTTACGGCCCGCGCCAAAAGGGTTTAGGCCGCTATGTCCAGAAATTGATTGAGGACTTGGAAGAAATTGATTCGAAAAATCAGTATCTCGTTTTTCTAAGAAAAGAAAATTACGCCGATTATCGGCCGAAAAATTCCAACTTCAAAAAAGTTCTGGCTGATTACAAATGGTACGGCTTAAGCGAGCAAATATTTTTTCCGTTTAAAATTTGGCAAAGCCGGGTTGATTTAATTCATTTTCCCCATTTTAATGTTCCGTTGATTTGTTCGGCCCCTTTTGTTGTCACTATCCATGACTTAATTTTAAAAAAATTCGCCCCTCGCCGAGCTTCGCTCCTTGGACCGGTTCGCTATTGGCTAAAAAACTTGGGCTATTCTCTAGTCATTCGTTTGGCTTTAAAAAGAGCGGGAAAAATTATCGCTGTTTCCAACTATACCAAGGAAGACGTTTTGAAATACTTTAAAGCCGGACCGGAAAAGATAGAAGTAATCTATGAAGGAGCGCCGGAGATAAAGCTCAAAGTCCGAGGCCCGAAGCGCAAAATTGCGATTCTTGCTTCGCCGGCCGGCCGGCAAAATTCAAAATTGTTTGAAAAATACAATATTTCAAAGCCGTATCTTTTATATGTCGGGAACGCTTATCCGCATAAAAACTTGGAGCGGCTGATTTTAGCTTTTAACCAATTAAACCAGGATGGAAATCTCCAATTGGTTTTGGTCGGTGAACTGGATTATTTTTATCGGCGCCTTCAAAAACGATTTTCAGACAGAGGGAGAGTTGTTTTTGCCGATTTTGTCTCCGATAGCGACTTGGCAGCTTTGTACCAAAACGCCGTTCTCTATGTCTTCCCATCCCTGTGCGAAGGTTTTGGTTTGCCTCCTTTGGAGGCGATGGCTTACGGCTTGCCGGTGGTTTGCTCCGATTCATCCTGTTTGCCGGAAGTTTTGGGCGAGGCCGCCAAATATTTCAATCCGGAAAGCGTTGATGATATGGTCGGAAAAATCAGTTCTGTTTTAGGCAATAAAAATCTTCAAGAGCGCTTGGTCTCCAACGGCTTTAAAAGGATTAAAAAATACAGTTGGCGCCAAATGGCCGAGAAGACCTTAAAAACATATCTTGACTTGTAAGTTAAAGGGGTGTGGATTACGGCGGTTGGGGGAGGGGGGAAAAATGTGCTATAATGAAAGCGCCTAAAGAAGGGCGCTTTTTGGCTATGTTGGAAAATAAATTTGTTTCACTTGCTCTATTTGATATTCGGCCTGTCAATGAAAGGGGTGATTTAGATGTTGAAAAAATTAGCCGGGCCAGAGGCATACTGGATTTAAAGGGAGTTTCTCCCGAAGACAGAAGAAGGAGAGAAGAGATGGTTAAGCGGATGCGGTTGAAAGAAAAGACGACCGAGGGAAAATTGCCTTCGGCCGGTCCGGACGGCGTCGATAAAAGATTAGACGGCAGTCCAACCCTCCCTAACGGGTCCGGCATTAAACAAAGAAAAGAAAAATCCTATTCTGGCCGAAGATTTTCGGTGGAAAACGAGGCCTTGGCGCGCGAGAAGATTCTGAACGAATTAATGGAAGAGTTTTCAAACGTTGAAGAGTTCGGCCGATTTTTGGAAAGCGTTTCGCCGACGCTGATTGGGCAAAACAGAAAGGAAATGGAGCCGGCGGATTTAGACGATGATTTTGACAAGGATGAGAGAGATTCCGAATCCGAGCCGGAACCAAAATTAGAGCCCACGCCGGAACCAAAAAAAGAATCGCTTAAATTAAACG
>PFWG01000059.1 GCA_002791035.1 Candidatus Portnoybacteria bacterium CG_4_9_14_3_um_filter_43_11
ATGTTAAGAGAGCGGCAAAAGTTTCTGGAACCCGCTTTGGCTATCTGAAGGGCGCCGCCGCTTTTTTTGAGTTTGCTTTAGTTCAGTTGGCTTTTGAAACATTAGCCCAAGAAGGATTTATTCCGGTTATCCCGCCAGTGATGCTAAAGCGCAAAGCCATGAAAGGAATGGGATATTTAGACCGGGGAGAAGACGAGGTTTATCATTTGGAAAAAGACGATTTGTTTCTTATCGGGACCTCGGAGCAATCAGTCGGCGCCATGCACCTGGACGAGATTT
Source organism: Candidatus Portnoybacteria bacterium CG_4_9_14_3_um_filter_43_11 (assembly GCA_002791035.1). Lineage (GTDB taxonomy): Bacteria > Patescibacteriota > Minisyncoccia > Portnoybacterales > UBA2143 > UM-FILTER-43-11-A. The sequence goes on from PFWG01000059.1 coordinate 280, forward strand.
TCGAAGAAAAAGAGCTGCCCAAAAGATATGTCGGTTTTTCTACCTGTTTCCGGAGAGAAGCCGGAGCTTATGGCAAAGACACTAAAGGAATTTTGAGAGTCCATCAGTTTGACAAGGTTGAGATGTTCAGTTTTTGCCAGCCTGATAAATCAGAAGAAGAGCATCAATTCCTTTTAGACCAAGAAGAAAAATTAATGAAACTTTTGAAGCTTCCCTATCGGGTGATTAATATTTGTACTGGCGACTTAGGCGACCCAGCAGCCAAGAAATGGGATATAGAAGCCTGGATGCCGGGGCAAAACCAATACCGGGAGACCCATTCAACCAGCAATTGCACCGATTGGCAGGCTAGGCGGCTGAATATCAGATATAAAGGGAAAGATGGAGTGAGTTTTGTTCATACTTTAAACGGAACCGCTTTTGCCATCGGCCGGATTTTAATCGCTATTTTAGAAAACTGCCAGCAAGCAGACGGCAGCGTTGTTGTTCCCGAGGTCTTAAGGAAATACCTGCCGGGCGGAATGGAAAGGATTGACCGGCGCCGCCGATAGAAACCAACAGATAAAATGGGGAAGATTTACCCTAAAAAAAGGAGCCGAAAGAAAAAATCCCTCAAAGCAATGATATTCGGAGGGCTGTTTTTTTGCTCTTTGGCCGGGCTGGCGTATTTTTTAGTTTGGTCGCCGTATTTTTGGGTCAGCCGGATTGAGTTTGAGCCGGACAAGCCCCCGCGCTATTATCGCCAGGACGACGTCAAAAAAATCGTTCAAGAGGTCTTGGACGATAAAATTTGGCGCTTTATTCCCAGGAAAAGCGTTTTTTTGTTTCCGGCCGAAGGTATCAGGAGCGGCATTTTGGCCCGGTATCCGGAAATAAAAAGCGTCAAAGCCGGCAAAAAATTCCCCAACGCGGTAAGATTGGCGATAGAAGAGAGAACCGGAGTCGGAATCTGGTGCCAGTTGGAACGGCCAACGGCTGAAGCGTTGGCGGCCGAAGAAGCAAAAATATCCACCAGTTCACCGGACACTTCAGGCATTTTACCAAAAACAGAAGGAAAAAAAATCGGCCAATGCTTTACCCTTGACCAAGAAGGAGTGATTTACCGCGAATCGGCTCTGATTGAGGGCGATTTTGTCTTGAATATTTTTTCCGGCAAGGCGGCCGCGCCGCCCCGAATAGGGGACGAGGTCGCCAGCTGGGAAACAATGGATTTTATCCTGAAGCTGAAAGATGGCTTGCCCGGAGTCAAACCGGCCGGCGGTTTATCCTTATCGGCGGCAAACTTTGAAATCGTTTCAGCCGGGGATTTGAGAGTGAAAACATCGGTTGGTTTTGAAATATATTTTAACCCGGGTTATTCCATAGGAACACAGTTGGGCGCGCTACAAATGGTTTTAGACAACGAGATTAAGGAAAATTATGTTTCTCTGGAATATATTGACTTAAGAATAGAGGGCAGAGTGTATTATCAATAACAGTTTAGATAAATTGCGAACCGAATCGCGGAGTGGTTGTTATTTTCGGATGTGATAGACAAAAATTGAGTTGCCGATGACGGCGACCGGTTGGTATGAATTGAGCCAGTCGTAAAAGCCGGTGGTCTGATTGAAGCCGGCGGCGGTAACGCCCCGGCCGCCCTGAAGGAATGTTGCCGAGACCGCCAACCAGGCGTCCTCGGGCAGTTCTTTCGGATTCCGCTCTCCCCACCAATACTGGTATTTCCCGCCGAAACGGTAGGCGGGCGAATCGCCGCCGAAATAGTCAAGATAGATGGATTGGATGTTATTGTCTTGGGCGTATTGAACCAGCCGCTTTAAGTCCTGTCCCCAGTCCAAATTGGAATCAGTGACGTATTTGTAGCCGTTTTCCGGACCGCCGGCTAATTCGTTGAAGTAGGTCAGGAAGAAAGGATAGACCATAATCGTTCCCAGGCCGTACCAGATTAAGACCAAAGTAACGAGCGGTTTGAGGATGGAATCTTTCTTGTTTAGGAGTTTCGCGATTTGGCCGCTGACCAGAATATAAAGGACGGGAAAAGTCGGCAGAATGTGGCGGACGCCGATATTAAGATTGCTTCTAAGCGTGGTTGTCCAGTAAAGGATAAAAAGGGAAGCCAAAGCGAACTGGGAAAAATTTTCTTTGAGCCAGCGGAAAGATTTTTTAAAGAACGGCCGGTTGATTTGATAAATGGAACAAGCGAGCGAAATCAGCATCAGAGCAAGAAGCGCTAGGGGGACTTTAAGCAAAAAGACGATCGGGAAATAACTCGGCCAGCCAAGATTGGAAACCTCGCCGAGAAAATAGGTGGTGTTGCCGCCAACCGCCCGCTGGATGACCATCAGGACGCCCAAAAAGAATTGTCCGTAGGGCCGAAGAAGCGGCTGGCTGGCCGCCCAGACCACCGGTTCGGCCAAAAGCCGGTTGCCGTACGAATCAAGGATAAATTCGGTGTCGGCGCGCTGTTTATCCGGCGGATAATTCCAGGTATGATAGAGATAGACCGGCCAGACCAAAGCCATGGCGATAACGCCGATAAGCGCCAACCAGACAAAAGATTTTAGCGCCGATTTCAAAAGGGCCGGTTTGCCCTTCGGCCAATTTTTGGCCAGGATCCAAATCAGGGTCAAAAAACTAAAAAGCGGAATAATTAAAATTAGGGAAAACTTGGTCAAAAACGCCAAACCCAAGGCGACACCGGCGAAAATCAGGTTGGTTAAGTTTTGTTTTTTAAGCCACCGGACGAAGTAATAGAGAGCGATGAAAAAAGCGGCGGCGGCGCCGACATCGGTTGTCACCAAACGGCTGTGCGCCAGAAATGTCGGCGAAAAAGAGTAAAAGAATAAAGCGATTAAACCGGCTTTATTGCCGTAAATTTCACGGCACCATTTGAAAACATACAATCCCAAAAGGAGCATAATCAAAAGCATTGGCAGGCGCGCCCAAAGGACGATTTTATCGGGGTCGTTGTCGGATTGATAGAGAAATTTCGCTCCAAAATCCCACTGGGCGTTGATGTTTTTTTGCCAACTGGGGTCCTGGCCGGGAAAATTGATTTTTGTTCCGGTAATTTTGGAGCCAATCAGGACAGCCAGTCCGGCGAGGTCTTTCAACAGAGGCGGGTGTTCGGGATTGAGCCGCATGTCTTTTTGGACGATATATGAATAGCCGGCTGGAATATGGGCGAGTTCGTCCATAGTCGTGGAGTCGCCCAGAACGGAAAAAAATCCGAGCGCCAACATAAATATAAGCAGGACGGCCGCCAGGAGATTGGTTGTCGCGTGATTGATTTTCATGTTATAATATATCTCTTAATATAAGTTTTTTCTCCATTGATTTTACCATAGTATCATATGTATGTTAATAGTAGAGAGCAATAGCATATGCGGGAAACAAGAATAATTTTTATAGCCGTTGTTTTGGTTGTTTTAGGATTGGCTTTGGCCGCTCCAGCTCGCCCGGCGGGTCGGGCCTATTTGCCCAAAGTTGATTTAATCAAGGGAAGCGGTCCCGAGGTTTACGCTTTGGAAAACGGGGACAGACGCTGGATTGAAAGTCCGGCGGCTTTTGCCTATTTCAATTACGACTGGAAAAACATTAAACTCGTCTCGGAATCCGTTTTGGACAGCTATCCCCAGGAAGAGAATTTGGGCAAATACGACGATTATCCCGACGGCAGTTTGCTGCGCGGTTCCGGCCCGGAGGTTTATCTGATAGAACTGGGTAAAAAAAGATGGATTCCGACTCCGGCGATTTTTACGGCCAATGATTTTGGCTGGAAATATATTGTCCGCGTTGAAGATAAGATTTTGGAAGATATTAAACCGGGGTCTGATTTGACTATTTCCGAGCCGAATCGCTATCCCAACACGATTATTTTAGACGGTCCCGGCCAAAACGAGGTAATCGAAGATTCAGAAGTGGCTTTTAAATTTTCCGGAACGAACCCGCTTGGGCCGACGGCCGAACTTTCTTTTGAGACATTTTTGTCCGGCGACGATGATTATTGGCGCAGTTCCAGCGGCGACGATGAAGAATACCGTCTGTTGTCAAACGCCGTCTATACTTTTTACGTTCGGGCAAAAAACAAGCAGGGATATGTTGACCCGTCGCCGGCCTCAATTCAATTTTCAATCGAGCTGTCGTCTTATTACGGCCAAGTCGCGATAGACCGGGTTGACCCGGACCGAGACGACTTTCGCCAGGATTACTTAATTTTAAGAAATGACGACAAAGACGAGAGAATAATAAACCTTACCGGCTGGAAGATAGAAACCAAGAAGACCACCATCGTTATTCCCCAAGCGATTGAAAAACTAAAACCGATATTTAGCGCCCAGGACAGTTCCGACATCAATTTGCCTTATGACGGAGAGGTAATTATTTCTTTCGGCGCCAGTCCGTACGGGGTCAATTTCCAGACCAATTTGTGCTCCGGCTATCAAGCCCAAAACTATGAATTCTTTCCATCTTTGGATAGCGATTGCCCCCAGCCGGAGGAAGCGGACTATAGCGGCTTTAAAAAGACCTGCTGCGATTTTATTGAAAATTTGGACCAGTGCAAAATTCCCAATTACGGCAATAATTTTGACGTGAGCGTTGACAGCCAATGCACCAATTTCTTAAACGATAATTTTAATTATCAGGGCTGTTATAATGACCATAGCCAAGAAGTTGATTTTTTCGACAACGAGTGGCGGGTATTTTTAAACAAATCGGAGGATATTTTAGACAACGACAGCGAGACCATTATCCTAAAGGATAAAAGCGGCCAGGTGGTTGATATTTATTCTTATTAAATATTTGTGGTATAATGAAGGCAAATGACATTTCGGGGAGGAGTAATATTTAAGGATTTGTTTTTAGACGCTCTGTGGGCGGTTTTGTATTTTCCTTTATGGTGGTATGGCCGAGGGCTGAAAGATACCGCCATTTTTTGTTGGACAAAAATCAGAAGCGGCTGGCGGTCGCTGGCGCTGTCTATTCTTTTAGTTAATTTTTTCAAACCGATGTACGGCCAAAGCGATGTTTTAGCGTATATTTTGAGCATTGTTACGCATTTTATTCAGGTTTTTGGCCGGCTGATTTTGTTTTTCTTTTGGGCGCTTTTTTGGATTTTAATTTTGTTTTTATGGATTATCGCGCCGCTTTACTCTCTGTGGGAATTGGCGGTCTGATTCATTATGGCTATCAGCCGAGACAACTTGTCGTTTGAGCCCGGGCTTAATCTGTTGAGAGTCAGCCAGAGGAAAATCAAAAAAATCCTCGGCCGGCTGATTTTTATTTTCCTGATTGGGGTGGGGCTCTACGGCGTTCTCGTTTCCGTTTCTCATTCCTGGCAGGAGTACCGCACTCTTTTCTATTTCTCTCTTTTAACCGATATGTTTTTGTTTTATCTCTGGCGGCAGAAAAAAAGTTACCGGCCAATCCGGCCGCCAAAAGAAGGGGAGAAGTTGGAAGTTTCCGTTTTTCTGGACGAAAAATCGCGCCAATTACTGGAAGACGCCTATCGGCTGGCCCGGCGAAGCCGATACCGCTTTTTGCGGCCGATTCATTTTTTTGCCGTTTGCCTGAAAGAAAAAAAATTCAGAAAGATTATCAAACGGCTGGATTGTTCCGTTGAACAGGTGACGGAGAAAACGGAGAGTATTTTAGAAAAGTCGCTTTCCGAAGAAAGCGGAGAAGTTTTTGGTCCGGACCTCTCGGCCGATTTTAAAAAGATTTTCTGCGACGCCTATGTCTTCTGTCTGCGGCGGGGCTACAGCCAAATCGGGCCACTGGATATTTTATGGGCAATCAGTCAGCAGAAAAATATGGTCGGGATGGTTTTTGACGAGTTTGGCATCAGTCCAAGCGAAATTGAAAAAGTGATTGAGTGGGCGCGGCTGGAAGGCGAAATTAGACGGTCGGAAAAGAATTTCTTCTGGCGGCGGCTGTTTAAGCCGGCCGGCAAATTGAATCGGGCGATGACGGCGGTCCTGACGCCGACGCTGGATAAAGTTAGCCAGGACCTGACGCTTTTGGCCAAGCGAGGCGAGTTTGAAATGGTGATTGGCCGGGAAAAAGAACTTGAGCAAATCTTCAATTTTTTCAACGCCGGAAGAGTTGGCGCGGTTTTGGTCGGAGAAGACGAAGTCGGCAAGAAGTCAATCGTCAAAAAACTGGCCCAATTGATGACTGAAGAAAATGTCCCTAATTTTCTCAAAGACAAGCGTCTAATTGAGCTGGATTTGGGCGCTTTGGTCAGTTTGGGCGGCAGTCAGAAAATAGAGGAGTATTTAAGGCAAGTGGTCTATGAGGTCAATTGGGCGGGCAACATCGTCTTAGTAATGAAAGATATTGATAATTTAGCCGGTCTGAAAAGCCAAGCCAGCGGGTTGGATTTGTCCGAAATTATGGTTTCGGCGCTGGAGATCAAGGCCTTTTTCCTGCTGGGAACAAGCTTACCGGCCAATTACGCTTCCAAGATAGAAGGTAAAATTTTAGGCCGGGTTTTGGATAAAATTGAGATAGAAACCCCGGCGCGCGATTTTCTTTGGAAAATCCTTATCGCCAAAATTTATTTAATTGAGAAAAAACTTAAGGTCTTTTTCTCGGCTGACGCTTTGGACCAGGCGATTGATTTGGCCGATCGGTACATTTACGGCAAATCTCTTCCGGCGAAAACAATTGATCTGTTGACCGAAGTCGGCTACCTAATCAGCGGGCGCAAAGACAGCGACGGCGTTATTAATGGCGACGATGTGGTGGAATTGGTTTCTAAAAAAACCAAAGTGCCGTTGAAAGACACCGAGGAAACCGAGAAACGCAAACTTCTTGATTTGGAGAAACTGATTCATCAGCGGCTGGTCAACCAAGAGGAAGCCGTCAAAGCCGTGGCGGCGGCGATGCGGAGAAGCCGCCTGGAAGTGAAAAAAAGAGACAAGCCGATTGCCAACTTTCTTTTTGTCGGGCCCACCGGCGTCGGCAAGACCGAATTGGCCAAAACGCTCGCCCGCGTTTACTTCGGCGACGAGAAGAGAATGCTTCGCTTGGATATGTCGGAGTATCAGGAAAAAAGGGGCATCCGTCGGCTCATCGGTCTCCGGACCGACGAAGGGACAGAGAAGGGTTATCTAACCGAGGCGGTTAAACGCCAACCATATTCACTCCTGCTTTTAGATGAGCTTGAAAAGGCCCATCCCGATATTTTGAATCTGTTTTTGCAGGTAATGGATGACGGACGGCTCACCGGCGCCGACAACGAGACAATCAATTTTACCAACATCATTTTGATTGCGACTTCCAACGCCGGCACCAATTTTATCCAAAATAAAATCAAAGACGGAATTTCCTACGAAGAAATTGACCGGGAATTGAAAGATAAAGTTCTGCTGGAGTATTTCCGGCCCGAGTTTTTAAACCGCTTTGATAAAATTGTTTTATTCACCGCGCTGTCGTTTGAGAATATAAGAGAAATTACTCGGCTGTTCATCAAAGAAATTAACGGCGGGCTGGAAGAAAGAGCCGTCACGCTTGAAGCGGAGAATGAGGCGATTGATGAATTGGCGGCGCTGGGGTATAATCCGCTTTACGGCGCCCGGCCGCTTAGAAGAGCGATTCAGGAAAAAGTGGAAGATGTCGTCGCCCGGATGTTTTTAGAGGATAAAGTTAAGCGGCGGGATAAAATCATTGTTAAAAAGGGATTGGTTTTTGAAATTAAAAAAGGAAAAGAATTTTAAAATATGTTTAAACAAATTTTTGCTCAAATGTTCAAGTTTGTCGTTATCGGCGCCTTTAACACCGCCATTGACTTCGGCATTTTGAATCTTTTAATGTATCTGACCGAGACCTATGGCGGCGGGGGAATCATCCCTTTAAATGTTATTTCTTTTTCTGTCGCCGTGACCAACAGTTATTTCTGGAACAGATTTTGGACCTTTCGGGCCAAGGGGAGCGCCTCGGGGAAAGAGTTTGGCCAGTTTATCCTGGTCAGCTTGGTCGGAGTGGCGATAAATACCAGCGTAGTTTTTGCCATTACCACCTTTATCCCTCCGGTTGGCGGGGTCGGCAGGGAACTCTGGGCGAATTTGGCCAAGGTTGCCGCCACCGGCCTATCATTGGTCTGGAACTTCATCGGCTATAAGTTTATCGTTTTTAGAAGGTAGGTTTCTTTTATTGAGGCACTGACCCGCTATGAATAATTTAGTCATCTATCGCAAATACCGGCCGCAGAATTTTTCCGATGTTGTCGGCCAGGAGCATATTGTCCGGACGCTGACCAACGCCCTTAAAATGGGCCGGGTCGCCCACGCCTATCTTTTTACCGGCCCGAGAGGAACGGGAAAGACCACGGTTGCCCGGCTATTGGCCAAAGCGGTTAATTGTTTGTCCCGCCCGAGCGGAGTGGAGAAGGAAAAGAAAAAAGGTTTTGAACCGTGCAACCGATGTCCGGCCTGCCAAGAAATCAATCAAGGCCGTTCGCTGGATTTGATTGAAATTGACGCCGCTTCCAACCGGGGGATTGATGAAATTCGCGAATTGAGAGACGGCATCAAATTCAGTCCAAGCAAACTCCAGTACAAGGTCTTTATCATTGACGAGGTCCACCAACTGACCAAAGAGGCCTTTAACGCCCTGTTAAAAACGCTGGAAGAGCCGCCGGCTCACGCTATTTTTATCCTGGCGACAACCGAAATCCATAAAGTTCCCCAGACGATAATTTCCCGCTGCCAGAAATTTGATTTTCGCAAAGTGCCGCTGGATAAAATCATCGGCCGGCTCAACTGGCTCGCCGAACAGGAAAAGGTGAAAATAGAACCAGAGGCGCTGGAACTCATCGCCTTAAACGGCGACGGCTCCATTCGCGATTCGGAAAGCTTACTCGGCCAGGTGATGTCAATGGAAGACGAAAACATCACTCTTAAAGAAGTCCAGGATATTTTGGGCGTCATAGATATCAGCGCCGTCGGGAAACTGATTGATTTTCTGGCCGACAAAAAAAGCGGGGAAGCCATCGCCCATATCAACCAGATCGCCAATGAAGGATACGACCTGGTCCAATACGCCAAATCGCTGGTCAATTACCTGCGCAAAATGCTGATGCTCAAAATTGACCCAAATTTGGCTAAACTGACGGCCGCTGAATTGACGAAAGAGCAAATAGATGGCATAATACGGCAAGGTGAGAAGTTTTCACCGGTCGCTCTGATAAAAACCATTCATCTTTTCATTGAGGCGGCCAACGAAGTCAAACGGGCCGATTTTCCGCAATTGCCCCTGGAACTGGCGATTGTGGAATGCTGTCAGTCAAATTAAACTTTGGGGAGTAGCCAAGTGGTAAGGCTATGGACTTTGAATCCATCATGCGCAGGTTCG
>PFWG01000026.1 GCA_002791035.1 Candidatus Portnoybacteria bacterium CG_4_9_14_3_um_filter_43_11
TTTATTGCTCTCATTTTTTATGCCAACATTAAAGCTCGCCGAAACAACAATCGACTGCAAACTTTTATTACGCGCTAATATAATCTTAGCGCCATTTCTCAATTTTTTGTATTTTATGGAAAACATATTTCCTTTATTTTATCACTAAAATCAAAAAATAAGCAATTAAAACATTTTTACTTGTTTCAGAAAAATTAAAGGAGTAGAATAGAAATAATAGAGAGGAGGTGAAAAATCATCACTACCACTATATACATTATTTTAGCCGTCATCGTTTTTATTATCTTGATTTCCATCAAGCAGGTAAACCAGTACCAAAAGGGGATTAAGTTTATGCTTGGGAAATACATTGGCCTGATGGAGCCGGGCTGGCGGCTGGTCTTTCCGATTATTCAGACATACCGAAAAGTTGATTTGCGAGTCAAGGCGGTGGATGTGCCTAACCAGGAGGCCATTACCAAGGACAATATCTCGGTCGCCGTCAACGCCGTTATCTACTACAAAGTTAAGGAGGCCGATAAAGTCGTTTTGGAGGTAGAGAATTTCACTTACGCCATTTCGCAGATGGCCCAGACAACCATGCGCAACGCCGTCGGACAGGTGGATTTGGACGAACTACTTTCGCAACGGGACCGCGTTTCGGAAAATATCAGGAAAATTATTGACGCGGCGACCGACCCGTGGGGAATCAAAGTTGACAATGTGGAATTAAAGGATATTGTTTTGCCGGAAGAAATGAAACGGATTATCGGTAAACAGGCCGAAGCGGAAAGAGAAAAGCGGGCGATTATTATCAAAGCCGAAGGCGAAGTTATCGCCGCCAAGAATATGGCCAAAGCGGCCGAAACGCTTTCCGCCGCCAATGGCGCTCTCCATTTGCGGACGCTCCAGTCAATCAACGATATCAGTTCTGACCAGTCCAATACGATTGTTTTCGCCGTGCCGCTGGAGGTTTTGCGCGCTTTTGAAGGGATGGACAAAAAGAGATAAATAATCATAAATATGAAAAGAGATTTTCTTATCATCTTAATCATCTTTGCTTTTTTGTTCGCTATCGGCCTGATAAAGGGCTTGAGCAACGAGGATGATTGGATTTGTTCCGGCGGAGAATGGGTCAGGCATGGCAACCCTAGCGCGTCGATGCCAACCGCCCCTTGCGGTCAATCCGGCCAAAATGACGCCGAATCCGTCGGCAGCGATATTGCCGTTTTCCTGCCTCAAGCCGGCCAGATGGTCAAAAGTCCGGCAACAATTGAAGGCGAAGTTAGGGGAACCTGGTTTTTTGAAGCGGTCTTGCCGATAGAAATCAGAAACAACGCCGGGCAAAAGATTGCCGTCGGCTATGTCCAAGCGACTGATGACTGGATGACGGAGAATTTTATCCCGTTCAGAGGAGAAATTGAATTTGACGTCAGCGCCACCACCAGCGCCAACCTAATTTTTAGAAAAGCCAATCCGTCCGATTTGCCGGAAAACGACCAGGAATTCAAGGTTCCGGTCATTCTGGCGCCCAGCCGGGAGATAAGCGTTAAAATATATTTCAACAACAGCGAGATGGACCCGGAGTTTTCGTGCAATAAGGTCTTTGCCGTTAATCGCCGAATCGTTCGGACCGCCGGAGTCGCTCAAGCGGCTCTAAAAGAGCTTTTTGCCGGGCCGACTGAAGCGGAAAAAGCGGAAGGGTATTTTACCAGCATCAATGAGGGCGTTGAAGTTCAAAAAATCGTCATTGAGAATGGCATGGCCAAAGTTGAATTTAACGAAGCATTAGAAGCGGGAGTGGGGGGCTCTTGCCGCGTCTCGGCTATCCGGGCGCAAATTGAAGAAACGCTCAAGCAATTTCTGACCATAGACAGCGTTGTTATTTCCATTAATGGCCGGACCGAAGACATTCTCCAGCCGTAAAGAAGCGCGTCCAGTGGCCCGGGCGTTTTTAGTTATAGAAACAAAAACACGCTTTGGAATCAAAGCGCGCTTTTGTTCTTTATCTTCAGCCCCTTGGGCTTTATCTTAGATTAACCCTTTTTTGCCAGTCCCTTAACGACAAAAAGCAGATAAACGGCGGATAGACCGACCAGGTCATAGACAATTCTTGATAGCGCCGACATATCTCCGAATATGGACGCTACCAGGTCAAAATCAAATACTCCAATCAGCCCCCAGTTTAGCCCTCCGATAATAACAAGAATCAGGACAATCCAGTCAACAGTGCTTAGTTTCTTTATTTTTTTCACCCCCTTCCTTTTCCAGTAATCCAATACTATATTATACCATATTTTCTCTTTTCGCGGCTGTGGATAAATCCGGATAAATGTGTTAAAATCTAAAGATGTCGGAATACTACAATCCCAGCAAGCATCCCGATTGGCTGTTTAATCCCAATCGGAAGAATAAGTTTAAATTAAGCCGGTCCAAACTGGACTTGTTTTTGAACTGTCCCCGCTGTTTCTATCTGGACAATCGGCTGGGAGTCGGCCGGCCGCCCGGTTTCCCTTTTGCCTTAAACTCGGCGGTTGATTTTCTGCTCAAAAAAGAATTTGACCTTTATCGGGCGAAAGGGGAATCCCATCCGCTAATGAGTTCTTATGGCATTGACGCCATTCCTTTTCAGCACGAAAAAATGAACGAGTGGAGAGATAATTTCAGGGGGATTCAATCTGTTCACTCCGGGACCGGCTTGACCATTTCCGGCGCCATTGACGATGTCTGGACTAATCCCAAAAAAGAACTTCATATTGTTGATTACAAATCAACGGCCAAGGACGGCGAAATTAATCTGGACGCCGACTGGCAAATCGGATACAAGCGGCAGATGGAAATTTACCAATGGCTTTTCCGGCAAAATCAGTTTAAAGTTTCCGACACTGGCTATTTTGTCTACGCCAACGGCAAAAAAGACCGCCAGGCCTTTGACAAAAAACTGGAGTTTGAGGTCTCAATTATCCCTTATCAAGGAGACGCCTCCTGGGTGGATGAATCCATTGTCAGGGCCCATCAATGCCTGCTCTCTGATAAAGTTCCCCAGATGGCCGAAGAGTGCGATTATTGCCGTTATCGCGAGGCGGCGGGGGAAGCGTTAAGATGAAAAACTACGCTAAAATCGGTGGGAGAAAAGGGAAGCCGGCTTACCGGACTCCTTCAAGATTTATCGCTCGGCAGGTTTTAAAAAACAAAGAAAGATGCTTATTAAAGTCAAGGCCTTTCCGCAAGCCGGAAAAGAAGAAATAATCAAAAAGGCAGATGACTCGTTTGAAATCTGGGTCAAAGCCAAACCGGTTCAAGGCCGGGCTAATCGGGCGATTTCAAGAGTTTTGGCGGATTACTTTAATCTGCCGGCTGGAAAAATCAGAATGCTCAAAGGATTTAAGGAGAGGAATAAGATTTTTGAGGTTAAAAATGACCCTGATAATTGATTTGTCAAAACCAGAGCCGAAATTGGTTTTAAAAGACGGACGGAAAGAAACGGCCAGCCACAGTTGGGCCGGGCTTTATCAGTTGTCCGAAACACTGATTTTAGAGATAGATAAGTTTTTGAAGAAAAATAAGCTCGGTTTGGACGATATCGGGAAAATAAAGGTGATTGCCAGCAAAGAGTCAATGGTTTCCACCCGCATTGCCAAAACCGTGGCGCTGGGACTAAAGGCAAAAATATGACCTCTCTGGAAAAATCCATTCTGGCGACGGTGGCCTACTACGATGTTTTGGACCGGCCCCTGACCGGCTGGGAGGTTTTTAAGTATCTAATTTTAAAAAATAGGGAATTGGCCATTGGGTTGAAAGAAGTTCTAACTCTTTTAGGAAACAGCGACGAACTGGATAAATTTATCGGTCAAAACAATGGCTTCTATTTTCTGAAAAATCGGGGAAATATTATCGCGGAAAGAATTGAACGGCAGAAAATTTCCGCTCAAAAGTGGAAAAAGTCAAAATTAGCCGTAAAACTGCTTCAAATGGTTCCTTTTATCCGGCTGGTGATTTTGAGCGGTTCGCTGGCGATGGATAACGCCAAAAAGAATTCGGATATTGACCTGTTGATTGTCGCCAAGTCCGGCCGGATTTGGACTTGCCGGGCGCTGGTTTCCCTTCTTGTCCATCTCTTAGGGAAAAGACGGCATGGAGCGCTAACCAAAGACCGGCTTTGCCTCAACCATTATCTTACCGATAAATCGTTAAAAATACCCTTTCAAAGTTTGTACAACGCCCAGACCTACGCCCACTTAACGCCGGTTTTAGAAATAGAGAACGGGCTTTACCGTCAATTTCAAAAGCAAAACAATTGGCTGAACGATTATTTGCTTTTCTATCCCTCAGAAAATAAGGGATACCTGAAAAAAATTCAACTCAGCCGGTTAGCCGCTTTTCTAAGAAAATTAAGGGAATTCATTCTTGACGGAAAATTGGGCGACAAGTTAGAATTATTTCTTAAAAAAATTCAGGCGGAAAGAATTAAAAAAGACCCGTTGACTTACCGCGCCGGCGGCCGGGTGGTGGTTGACGATAGCCAATTGGAATTTCATCCCGATTCGCCCGAAAAAAATATTTTGGAAAAGTATAACCGAAAGATAAAACGCTTGGGTTTCGACGAAACAGACCTGGAAAAAGATTCGGGATTGACCCCGCCGGGCGGGGTTGACAATCTAATCAATTTTGATTAAGATAGAATAAAATAAGCAATAAATAGGAGGCATTGAACAGTATTTCTTTCTTTTGTTCACTGTTGGCCGTTTATTGTTTTTTGAATAATATGAACATCAAACCATTATCCGACCGGGTTCTGATTGAACCAGTTTCCAAGGAGGACAAAACCGAATCAGGCATCATTCTCCCTGACACCGCCGATAAAGAGAGACCGGAACAGGGCAAGGTTGTCGCCATTGGTCCGGGGAAAAAGGGCAAAGACGGAAAAGCGGCGCCGATGAGCGTCAAAAAGGGCGACGTGGTCTTGTTTACCAAATACGGCCCGAATGAAATAAAGGTCAATAATAAGGAGTATTTAATCGCCAAAGAAGAGGACATCCTGGCTATTTTAGAATAATTGAAGTCATCCTGAAGCGAAGCTGAAAGATCTTTAGATTCTTCACTGCGTTCAGAATGATATTGAATACCATGGCAAAACAAATTAAATTTAACGAACAAGCCCGGCGCCGGCTGAAAAAAGGCGTTGACAAACTGGCCAACGCGGTCAAAGTTACTCTGGGGCCAAAGGGCCGAAATGTCGTTTTGGACAAGGGCTTCGGCTCGCCGGAAATCACCAATGACGGCGTGACCATCGCCAAGGAAATTGAACTGCCGGATAAATTTGAAAATATCGGCGCCGAATTGGTTAAAGATGTCGCTTCCAAGACCAGCGACGCCGCCGGCGACGGCACCACCACCGCTGCCTTGCTGACGCAGGCGATTGTCGCCGAGGGCTTTAAAAATGTTACCGCCGGAGCCAATCCCTTAGCGCTTAAAAAGGGAATTGAGGAAGGCGTCAAAGCCATCGTTGAGGCGCTTCGGAAAATGTCCAAGCCGCTTTCGGGCAAGGCCGAAATCGCCCAGGTGGCGACCATTTCCGCCGAGGACCCGGAAGTCGGCAACCTGATCGCCGAAGCAATTCAGGAAATCGGCAAGGACGGCGTTATCACCGTGGAAGAATCGCAGACCTTTGGCCTGTCAAAAGAAGTCGTCAAGGGTATGCGCTTTGACCGAGGATACATCTCACCCTACATGATTAACAACGCCGAAAAGATGCAGGCCGAGTATGACGACCCGTATATTTTAATCACCGACAAAAAAATCGCCAGCATCAATGAAATTCTGCCTCTATTGGAAAAGGTCACTCGGAGCGGCAAGAAAGACATCGTCATTATCGCTGAAGAAGTTGAAGGCGAAGCCCTAACGACTCTGATTTTAAACAAACTAAGAGGGACTTTCAACGCTTTGGCGGTCAAAGCCCCTGGGTTTGGAGACCGGAGAAAAGAAATGCTTCAGGATATCGCGGTTTTGACCGGCGCCCAGGTTATCTCCGAGGAAGTCGGCCTGAAACTGGAAAACGCCGAACTCAAAATGCTTGGCCGAGCCAGAAAAATTATCGCCGAGAAAGAAAATACCACTATTGTCGAGGGTAAAGGCAAAAAACAGGAGATTGAGGCGCGGCTTGAGCAAATTAAGACAGAATTAGCCAAAAGCGATTCCGATTTTGACAAGGAAAAACTACAAGAGCGCCTGGCAAAATTAGCCGGCGGCGTAGCCGTCATTAAAGTCGGCGCCGCCACCGAGTCGGAACAAAAATATAAACAGGCCAAAATTGAAGACGCTTTGGCTGCGACCAAGGCCGCTGTCGCCGAAGGAATTGTCCCGGGCGGCGGCGTAGCATTGGTTAGAGCGATTAAATCTTTTGACGGCGTCAAGGTTAAAGGCGACGCTAAAATCGGATTAAGCATCCTAAAAAGAGCGCTGGAAGAGCCACTGAGGCAAATTGCCCAGAACGCCGGTTGGGACGGAGCGGTCGTGATTAACGAAGTCAAAAAGAAAACCGGCGCTTACGGCTTTAACGCCGCCAAGAATAAATACGAGGACTTATTTGAAGCCGGCATTATTGACCCGGCCAAAGTGACCCGTTCGGCTATTCAAAACGCCGCTTCAGCCGCCGCCATGCTTTTGACGACCGAAGTTGTTATTACCGATTTGCCCGAAAAGAAAGAAGCGCCGATGGGCGGAGGAATGTCCGGCGGCATGGGCGGGATGATGTAAGCGGGTGATTTTGACTAAATTTTAATAAAACGGCCGTCTGTTTTTACACAACGGCCGTTTTATTGATTAAAGGAGGGAGGGAGGGTATAATAACAATAAGAAAGGAAATAACAATATGACAATAACATTATGGATAATCTTGGCGCTCGCGGCCATAGTTGTCTTTTGGTTTATCGCCATATACAACGGCCTGATTAAATTCAGAAACCGGACCGACGAGGCCTGGTCGGACATTGATGTCCAGCTAAAGAGAAGGTACGATTTGATTCCGAATCTAATTGAGACGGTCAAGGGCTACGCCGCCCACGAAAAAAGCGTTTTGGAAGAAGTCACTAAAGCCAGAACAATGGCCATGGGCGCGCAAAACCCAGAAGACCGGGCCAAGGCGGAAAATATGCTCACCGGCGCTTTAAAGTCGCTTTTCGCCGTGGCGGAGAATTATCCTAATCTGAAAGCCAACGAGAATTTTTTGGAACTCCAAAGGGAATTGTCCGACACCGAAAACAAAATTCAGGCGGCCAGAAGGTTTTACAACGGCAATGTCCGCGATTTCAACACTAAAATCCAGTCCTTTCCAACTAATACTGTAGCCGGAATGTTTGGCTTTAAGAAATACGGCTTTTTTGAATTGAAAGGCGAGGAAGAGCGAGAAGCGGTTAAAGTCGCGTTTTAAAAATGGCGACCTTATACACTCATAAAGACGCTAACATTCGCCGGACCTGGTTTTTGATTTCATTTTTTCTAATTTTCATTATCGGTCTGGGCTGGGTGTTTTCGTATCAATTCAATAGTCCGGCGATTTTGGTTGCCGCCGTTATTTTTAGTTCGTTGATGAGTTTTACTTCCTACTGGTACTCGGATAAAATCGTTTTGGCCATCAGTAAAGCCAGAGAAATAAAAAAAGAAGACCAGCCGGAGCTTTATCGTCTAATTGAAAACCTATCTATCACTGCCGGTTTGCCTCTGCCCAAAATATACCTTATTGACGAGGCGGCGCCGAACGCTTTTGCCACCGGCCGGAACGCCGAGCATGCCGTCGTGGCCGTAACAAGGGGACTATTAGACAAATTGAACCGGCCCGAGTTGGAAGGCGTTATCGCGCATGAATTATCCCATATCGGCAACCAAGATATACTTTTACAGACCGTCGTGGTAATTTTGGTCGGATTGGTGGCTTTGCTTTCTGATTGGTTTTTGAGGTGGAGTTTTTTTGGCCGGGGGAGAAGAAGCGACCGCTCGGAAGGCGGACAAATCGCCGCGGTAATGGCTGTCGCCGGCATCGTTTTGGCGATTTTGTCTCCTTTAATCGCGACCTTGATTCAATTGGCGATTTCGCGCAAAAGAGAGTTTTTGGCTGACGCTGACGGCGCGCTGCTGACGCGGTACCCGGAAGGGCTGGCCAGCGCCTTGGAGAAAATTTCCCGAGACCAGACGCCTTTACGCGCGGCCAACAAAGCTACCGCCCATTTGTATATTGCCAATCCGTTCCGGGGCAAGAATATTTCCAAGCTATTTATGACTCATCCGCCGATAGCGGAGCGCGTCCGCAATTTGAGAGAAATGAGGGTATAAAAAAATCCCTGATTTTTCGGGGCATTTCAAAGGAAACGAAGAAATCTTAAAAAAACCAAAAATTACCTCCTGATTAAAATTTTCATTCTGGCTGATTTGGCTCTAAAATACTTTTGGCTGAATTCTTTGGCCTTAAAAGGGTCAAAAAACTCACAGCTAAAAATATCAATAAAGGCGCGGTCGCTAATCTTGTCGTCAAAATGAACGGTAATAGAAGAAGTTTTAATAAATTGTATCGCCGAATATCCCTCTAAAGAACTTTCGCCGAATTTTTTAAGGTAGAGAGGACCGTATTTTTTCATTTTTATCCTTCGGCAGATTTCATCAACGAACTTTCGGATATCTTTGGGCGATTGAGTGAGATTGTGGTTGCAGAATTTCAGGTCAATGCTGGCTAAAAGACCCCAGGCATTCTGTCTCCTGTAATTCTGGCGCAAGGTGTAAATATTCATCTCTATAACTATTATAGTGAGCTTATCGAACTATTCAGTTAATTTTAGGATAATATATAGTCATTGATTTCGTCAAGTTTTTGCGTTAGATTATTGTTAATAAAAAATAAACTAATAGAAAGGTAAAAATATCATGGGACTATTTTTTCCATCGCCAAAAAAAATAAAGTCGGAGGAGTTTAAAAAAACGCTTGAGGGGATGAAAAAATTGAACGAAAGAGAAAAGGCCTATGTGGAAGGCGTTTTTCAGAAGCCCCTTCAGGACGGAATGACCAAAGACGAGTTAAGGAAAGAAATATCCGGTTTAAAGCGGAATTTCGGCGATCCGCTAACTTCTTCCGAAGTGGAAAAAGTCAAAGAACAGCTGGAAGAAAAGTTGAAATAAGAAAAGTTTTATTGAGTAATTAATAAGTAATGAATAAAAATACCCTAAAGATAATCGGGGCTATGCTCTATGCCTGTGAAGGTACGAAAGCAAGAGTTGATAAAAGATATAATCGACTAAATTATTCTATTGAACTAACTAATTCTAATCCTAATATTATAAAAACTTTTAGGATATTTCTTGATAAAATTATAAAAATAGATAAAAATCGTATAAAAGGACAATTGTTTTTTTATCCAGATTTAAGCGAAAAGAAATTAATTAAATTTTGGTCAAAAAAATCTTCTATCCCAATTTCTCAGTTTAATAAAAGCATTTGTTTAAAGGCAAAAATTGGTAAATTTAGAGCAAATCCATTAGGAACTTTTAAAATCAGATATTCTTGTAAAAATGATTTTTTAAAGATTCAGCAAATAATAGAAGACACTTGGAAGGGTGTCAGAGCGGCCGAATGAACGTGACTGGAAATCACGTGTACTCGCAAGGGTACCATGGGTTCGAATCCCATCCCTTCCGCCAGTTGGTAAAAGCGAAGTTTGGC
>PFWG01000043.1 GCA_002791035.1 Candidatus Portnoybacteria bacterium CG_4_9_14_3_um_filter_43_11
TTGTCTTGACCAGACCTCAAACCTTTATGAATCAATCAGGAAAGTCCGTTAAAATACTAAATACTAAATACAAAATACAAAATACAAATTTGTTTGTAATTCACGACGACATTGACTTACCATTAGGTAAAATCAGAATTTCAGCTGGCCGTTCCTCTGCCGGCCACAAAGGCGTGGAATCAATAATTAAAGAATCGGGTACGAAAAATTTTGTCAGATTCAGAATTGGCATTAAACCAGAAAAAATAGAAAATAGAAAGCAGAAAATAGAAAAATTTGTACTTCAAAAATTTAATAAAGAAGAGGAAAAAATTTTAAAAAATGTTATTGAAAAAACAATTGAGGCGATTGAGATGGCGATAAGGGAAGAAGTGGAAAAAACAATGACTAAATACAATCACCAAACAAAAAGGCCGAGACGATAAATTAATGTCTCAACCTCGACCTTGTCTTTTTGATTCACCTCCTGTCTTCTCAATAACGAAGCACGATGTTTTGGATCGTTTCCATGCCAGCCGCACAGGCTTTGTTTACCCAGATTACTTTCCCTTGTGGGATGGCCCCGGTAAAAACAACTACCTTGATTCGGGGATAAGCGCTAGCCAGCTTTTCAGCTTCTTCTTCCATGCCACGGGAAATAAACACAACGACATCTGCTTCCATATTCGCTCTTTTTACCGCCTCTTTGGTTGTCTCAACAACCTCAACCTCTGCCATCTTATTCCCTTTAGTATCCTCTGCCCTCTCAAGCACTTCTTTGTAGAGTTTAATGATTGACTCGTACTCTTCTGGCTTCATCAACCCCCACTGCCCTTCTTTCACAATAAAAACCCTTTGATACATCCCAACCACCTCCTTTCATCCAAATTCTTGGTCACAGGCCGTGCCGCGTTTTGTTAAAGTTTGCCCTTTCCAACGCCTCCTTGATTTCGGAAGGTGAAAAAGACCCTCCCTCCGTCATACCCACTCTAAAGAGATGGATTTTGCTATGCTCTTCAGGGACTCCTTTCTCCAACGCAACCAGCCATAGGTTGGTGGCTTTGGCTGAACCCTCACCAAAAACATATCTAACACCATCTATCACGATAATATCGCCAGGTTTGACTTCCATTTCTGTCACCCCCTTTCCTTTTTAAATTGTTAAAATTCTGCTCTGCGGCCTGTCTGCAAGCCCTCAGAATTCTTTACGAAAACGTAGAAAACTCTAAGATTTTGAGCTACAATAGGTTTAAGGAGGGATACCCATGTTTTCACTGGTTTAGAAAGAAAATCTATCTAAACCAGGGTAGCTCCTCGCAGACAGACCGCAAGGCAGAATGAAATTTGACTATAGGTTTTAAATGTATTATTATAATTTTCTGAGTCACAGAAAAGTATATTAAGTTTCATTTATTATAACAAATTAAAATGGATTTGTCAAGGACAAGCATTGATAAGGTTTTAATCTGTGGTCTCACCCCCTACTTTTTAGAAAAGGGGTTAGTTTGGTTTGAACAAAATATAAAACAAATTTTACAAGCCAGAAAAACCCAGTCATTTTTTGAAGACAATACATTATATATAGAGAAAAACCAGAAATACAACCTGTCTGAATTTTTAAGAAAATTGGACGAGATGGGATATGAAAAAGTCCTGCAGGTTTCAGAACCCGGCGAGTTTTCCCAGCGGGGCGGAATTGTTGACGTTTTTCCCGTCAATATGAATAAAGCCGTCCGCTTTGAATTTTTGGGAAATAAAATTGAGGAGATTTCAGAACTCCCTATCAGGACTGAAGATATAGAAGCCGCCAAAGAAATTCTAAAAAAGAAGTTAAAATCACAGAAATTATTTTCCGATTTAAAGGGCTTAAAACCCGGAGATTATTTGGTGCATTTAGACCATGGGATAGCTCCATTCTCTCGAATCGAGAAAATCCAAATTCCAAATGGGGCCCAAACGAAGTTTGGGAGGGTGGCGGGTCGGGACGCGAGAGCCTC
>PFWG01000037.1 GCA_002791035.1 Candidatus Portnoybacteria bacterium CG_4_9_14_3_um_filter_43_11
GTATTTAAATTTTATCAAATTTGCGCCTGCTTTTCAATCTTAAAATCGCATTCCTTGTTTGAACATTTAATCTGTTTGCGTTTTGTTTCAACCAAAAGAGAATCGCACTTTGGACATTTTTCTCCGGCTGGTTTATCCCACAAGGCAAAGTCGCACTTGGGCCACAAGCTGCAGCCGTAAAAAATTTTGCCCTTTTTAGTTCTTTTTTGAAGAATTTGTCCTTTTTTACATTTGAGGCATTTTACGCCCAAAACATTTTCTTTTAAGGACTCGGTATACCTGCATTTTGGGAATTTGGAGCAGGCGTAAAATCTGCCAAACTTTCCCAGACGAATCAAAAGAGGAGCTGAGCATTTGGGGCATTTTTTTTCGGTCGGTTTTTCAGTAAAATCCTTTTTTGAAACCTCCTGGTATTTTTTTTGGAGATGTTCTTCAAAAGGAGCGTAAAATTCTCTCAGAACCGGCACCCACTTTTTCTGTCCTTCGGCGATTTCATCCAGATTTTCTTCCATTCCGGCTGTAAATTTTATGTCTACAATTTCCGGAAAATGAGCCACCAGTAAATCATTAACCACAAACCCAATTTCAGTCGGCCTGAATCTTCTGCTTTCGTCTTTTTCGATGTAGTTTCTTTCCTGGATTGTAGACAGAATAGGGGCGTAGGTAGAAGGACGGCCAATGCCGTTTTCTTCAAGGACTTTTATCAAGCTGGCTTCATTATACCGAGGAGGGGGCTGGGTAAAATGCTGGGAAGGAATTAATTTTATTAACTCTAAAATTTCATCAACTTTTAACTCTGGCAGTTCGGTTTCTTCGTATTTGAGCGGGTAAACTTTTAAAAATCCGTCAAACTTCAAAATTTGACCCGTCGCTCGAAAGATACAACTCTTCGCCGTAATATCAACCGTTGTAGAGTCAAAAATCGCTTGATTCATCTGACAGGCAATAAATCTCCGCCAGACCAAATCATAAAGTCGGAAACCTTGCTCGTCCAAGTCGCCTTTTAGCGCTTCAGGAGTTTTATCAGGATAGGTGGGACGGATTGCTTCGTGGGCCTCCTGTGCCCCTTTGGTTTTGGTTTTATATTTTCGCAAAAACCCGGCCCAGTATTTCTCGCCGTAATTTTTAGTGATAAATTTTTTGGCGGCAAACAAAGATAAATTAGAAAGATTTAAGGAATCGGTTCTGTGATAAGTAATAAGTCCTTTTTCGTAAAGATCCTGGGCAATCCGCATTGTAAATTTCGCCGGCCAACGAAATCTCTGCCAGGATTCTTGCTGTAAAGTACTCGTGGTGAAAGGCGGCAGGGGATTCCTTTTTACTTCTTTTTTTTCAATATTCGCCACCTTATATTGGGCACCCCTTAAATCTTTAACAATTTTCTCTGCCTCTTTTTTGTTTTTAATGTCTAATTTCTGAATTACCTTCTCGTCTTTCTTAATCAAAATCGCTTCAAATTCATTTATTTGACATTTGGATTTTGGAATTTGGATTTTTCGCAGTAAGGCTGCGATAGCCCAGTATTCTTGCGGAACGAATTTTTCTATTTCACGTTCGCGTTCAACCACCAATCTGACCGCGACCGATTGGACCCTGCCGGCCGAAAGGCGCCGCGCCACTTTTTTCCATAAAAAAGGCGATAGTTTATAGCCGACAAGCCGGTCTAAAATTCTTCTGGCCTGCTGGGCATCTACTAAATCTAAATCAATTTTTCTCGGATTCTTTAAGGCCTCTTGAATGGCGGATTTGGTGATTTCGTGAAAGACGATTCGTTGGTAATGTTTTTCGCCGTCCAGATTTAAAGCCTGGGACAGGTGCCAGGC
>PFWG01000034.1:0-3677 GCA_002791035.1 Candidatus Portnoybacteria bacterium CG_4_9_14_3_um_filter_43_11
CCGGATCTCTCAAAAGAGAAGTTTTGGTTGAGCCCAAGTCGCCGGAAAAAACGATTTTTTTGCCTTCAATATTCAACTCCACCGAGGCTGAACCCAAAACATGACCGGCTTCTCTGAAATAAACGGAAATTTCGCCATTAACTTTGACCAATTTATCATACTCCGCCGGCTGAAACATTGCCATTAGTTTTTCGATCTGCTCGCCGTCCAGCGACGCCATATCTTCGGCTCGATTCGCTCTTTTTTCAAAAACCTTTTGGCTGTCTTCCAGCATTAAGCGGGCGAAATCAATCGTCGGCCGGGTAGCAAAAATCCGGCCCCCAAAGCCGTCTCGGGCCAATTTGGGCAAGCGTCCGATGTGATCCAGATGGGCATGAGTGATAAAAACAAAATCAATTGATTTCGGATTGTAGGGAAACGGCTCCAAATTCTTCTTTTCCATCTCCGACAGTCCCTGAAAAAGGCCGCAGTCAATCAAAACTTTGTTTTTGGCCGTCTCCAGCAGATAATTGGAGCCGGTGACTATGCCCGCCGCCCCGTGAAAGTGTAATTTCATAATTTGATATAATTGTTGAGATGCCTCTATTCTATCATAAAATCCGGCCAAAAAGGAAACTCGCCCTGATGGCGGGAGAAACGTTTGACAGATAAAAATCAACTTTTGAGATTAATTACTTATCCGAAAGATTGGCGGCAAAGACCTCCATAAATTCTTGGCCAATTTGGCGCATCTCATCTAAGTCGTCTATGTCCCAAACAGTATCTTGATTGCCGTAAACTTCATAGAAATCATCGTAAAGCCCCAATATTCTTTTAAAATCTTTTTTTGTAATTCGCAATATTTTCATATTAATAAATTGATATTAATTATAAATTAGCGTTTTTTAATTGTTTCCAGTATTCCGGGTGGTTAATTCTATTGTTTAATATCGCACGGTTATTTTCTTTTGTTTTACTTTTATTATTTAAGACAGTTTCATTTTTGCTCCGTTGATAAACAATTTCTAAAACATCATCTTTTGTTAAAGACGACTTTTTATTTCTCCCTATTTTTTCTTTAATTACCGGCAAAAAATCTTTATTTATTTCATAACCGATTGAATTTCTACTCAACTCCCGTGCCATTTTTGAAGTTGTCCCGCTCCCTAAAAACGGGTCAAGAACATTTTCTCCGACAAAACTAAACATTTTTATCAGTCGGCGCGGCAATTCTTCCGGAAACATCGCAATGTGGCCGCCGTTTTGTTTTTCGCCGGCAAAATTCCAATGCCCAGTAAAATATTTTCGCCATTCTTCATTAGTTAGTTTTGATTTTTCTTTTATTGCTCGCGAAACATTATTTGTCGTTTTGCCCAATTTTTTGAATAAGAGAATAAATTCATAGTCAATCGCAATCAGCCCATTGCGAGGATAAGGATACGAGCCCATCACTGAAGCACCGCCGCTGGTATTCATAGTAGTCATTTTTTGCCAAATAACGGCACCCATATAATCAAAACCAATTGACTCGCAAAATTTTATAATTTCCGTCCTAATGGGAATAATTTTATACCTACCATAAGTAATCGCTCTGGCGAACTGGTCGCCAATATTGACACATAATCGGCAACCAGGATCCAAAATCCGATAGCATTCGGACCAAACCTGGTTTAATTTACCGATATAATCTTCGTAGCTGTCATTAAAGCCAATTTGACTTTTTTCTCCATAATCCTTTATTTGCCAGTAGGGCGGAGAAGTAATTACAAGATGAACCGATTCATCTTTGACTTCGGCCATACACCTTGAATCTCCAATGATAATTTTATGCTTTGTCGACATAATTAGTCCAATAATTCGCTTGCGTCAATATCCAATCCGCTTTTTGTTTTATTATAATAAATAATTTTTGCGTTAATATTTTCTCTTAAAGAATTTTTGGTTTTATAGGTAATCGGTTTAATAGAAATGGGAATATCGCCGATAAAGCCGTCTATTCCTTTTGATTCTTCCGGCGGAGTTGATAATCTATATTTTTCTTTTTTAATACCCGCTATCTTTTTTAGAATAGCTTCTTGAAATCTCAGACCAATAAAAGTTTTTTCTAACACTAGATCTTCAACCCATTTTTTAATCATTGTTTTGTCTATTTTCTGAATGGCTTCTTTTAGATTATTAACCATGCTATCAATTTTTTCAGAGGCGTTCTCAATTGTTTTTGGATGCTTGGCTAAATACCATTTTTTCCAACCTTCGTAAGTTTTTTCCGGACATTCTTTTATTAGTTCAGAAAGTTGGCCGATTACCTTTGGTCTTGTCCCTTGAGAGTTTTGATTGGCTAAATTTATTATTTGGGTTGTGTATATGGGAAATTTCTCAACTTCGCCA
Organism: Candidatus Portnoybacteria bacterium CG_4_9_14_3_um_filter_43_11; assembly: GCA_002791035.1. Taxonomy (GTDB): domain Bacteria; phylum Patescibacteriota; class Minisyncoccia; order Portnoybacterales; family UBA2143; genus UM-FILTER-43-11-A. The sequence goes on from PFWG01000034.1 coordinate 2,368, forward strand.
ATCAACTCTTGTTTTAGTTCTTCGTTCTTTATTTTTATAGTCATAAATTTCAACTGGCAATTACTGTTATTCTATCACAAATTTACCAACAAAAAAAGAAAGCCCGCCCATAGAGCGGATAAATTAAAAATGAGTCTAATGACCTTCTGATTACCTCACATGCCTATCGGCGATGTTGGAGGCGGCGAAGGACTCCGGCTTGATTTTCGCCTCAAAGCCGTTGCCGCGAACCATGCCGACAACCTCCTTAATCATCTCTTTGGTCGGACCGTTTTGCCCAACATCAATATGAATCTGAAAATTGTACGGCTCGATGCCCTTTTTAATCAACGGCCGCAACCGTCCTAAAATATTTTGGGCCGTCCCCAAAGATAAATTAACTTCCTGATAAATCCGGTCTCTTAAGGTGTGATAAACTCGGTCGCCGTTGGTCTTTTTCCAGAAATAGCGGCCGCCGCGGCCGACCCGATGGACAATAATCGCCGTGACAAATTCGGTCTTCTTGCCTCCGCTGGAGTCAGTTCCGACCACCAATCGGCACTTGCCCTGCGGTTCGTAGTTGATGAAATCGAAAATTTCTTTAGCAACTTTGGCCAATTTCATCTTCCCTTTGGTTGGATTGCGGAAAAAATCATCGCTTTTCATTACCTCAATATATTCCTTTCTTCTGTTTTTGACAAGCCGCCAAATTTATTAGGTTAAAACCAAAAGCCGCATTGCATCAAATGCAATGCGACTTAGTGGCAGACATTCTTGGAGTTAGGCGGCAAAATAATGTATTTCGTAAATGGCGCCGAGGATAAAGAAAAGAATCAAAGCGTAAACCAAAAGGCGGGGAAGATTAAGAGAGTAGGCCGGCTTTAAGTCGCCATATTTTTTGGCTTTAAGATAAGTTAAAATCATCAAAGTCACATCAACGCCGAGAAAAACTCCGCCGACTAAACTGATGATAGTGATAAAATTATCCCAGCCGGTTAAATACAGAGCTAATGGCGGCAAGCAGGCCAAAAACCAAGATAAGTTTTCCTTGAATCCCATATCATACCAAAGGATTTTTTTGAGCGTCAGGCCAATGGTCAAAAAAGAAGTAAAGACCGTTAGAAATCCGAAAATCAGCGCCAAACCGACTAGGCCGTCGTTTAAGACGTTTTTTAACCCAGTAATAGCGTCTGGCGTCGTACTTTGGCCGGTAATGCCGATGATGATGAAAATAAAAGACAGGTAAACCAGGACGGCGACGGCGATCGCCCAATAAATCACTTTTTTAAGGTCTTGCGGACGACTGCCCAGTATTTCTCTGACTTCCGGTA
>PFWG01000034.1:3932-16206 GCA_002791035.1 Candidatus Portnoybacteria bacterium CG_4_9_14_3_um_filter_43_11
CGAAAAGAGCATAAAGAAAATTGCCGCCGACAATCAGATAAACCAGCAGAGCGCCGGTCAGCCCAAGAGCGTTGGAAAAAAAAGAAACTCTTTTCCACTTCCCCCCCAAGTATTTTCCCACATAACCCGGCAAGCGATGGATATCTTTGGTTCTTAAAACTATTTCGCCGTAAATAAGTTTGATTAAAATCGTCACGGCGCTAAGAAGAAGAAAATAAAAAAGCATTGTCCAGACGCCGGAACGAACGGTGATATAAGGCAAAGTAAAAAGGCCGACGCCAATAATAGTTCCGACCAAAACCGACAGCGACTGGAAAATATTTGATTTCTCCATTATTGTTTTCCCCTAAAAAACAGGTAAATAGCCGTTATCCATTAACCATCTGGTTAAGTATAAAGACGCCACTCCCCAGATAAACGATAAAATAAAAATGATTAATCCTGTCCTTCTCATTCCCGACTCCGCCAAGAGAGCAACGGCCAAAATTACCCCCGAAACGGGACTGATTAAAGCAATGGCAACTGCCAGCCAAAACCATTTCTTTTTTGAGCTTAGAACTATTTCTTTTTTCTCCTCGTTAGTTGTCGGTAAATCCTGGTTGTCCATTGTTTAAAAAGCCGCCGCCGAGCAGATGAAGATGGAGATGGTCAACTATCTGCCCGCCGCCGCGGCCGACATTAAATACCAAGCGATAGCCGCTTTGGTCAATGCCAAATTCCTTAGCTAAACTCTTGGCTGCCAAAACCATTTCGCCGACTATTCCTTTATCTTTATTCTCCAACTCGTTGACTGAAATAATATGTTTTTTGGAAACAACCAAAAGATGGATATTCGCTTTGGGACTAATATCTTTAAAAGCAATTAGTTTGTCGTTTCCATAAACAACATCAGCTTTTTGTTTGCCCTGGACGATTTGACAGAAAATACAATCCATAAATTGGCTATAAATTGCTAATTTCGCAATAATTATTTCTTGACCCTTTTCTTGAGTTCTTTAATCACCTTTTCCCAAAGAACCGTTTCCTGGCTGCCAGATTTCATATCTCTAATAATTACTGTCCCATCCAGGGCCTCTTTCTGGCCTAAAATAAGAGCAAAGGGCACTTTCATTTTGTCGGCTGATTTAAGCTGGGCATTCATCGTATTCTTGCTGAATTGGCTAGCCACTTTTATGTTTGCCCGCCTTAAATCCTCGAAAAGTTTCAGCGCCTTTTTCTTGCCCAACTCTCCCAATTGAACCAAGAAAATAGACGGTAAACTTTCGCTGGAAACCTTAATATTTTTTTCTTTTATAAAATTGACCAGCCGGTCTATCCCTAGGCCAAAACCGACGCCGGATGTCTCCTTCCCTCCTAAAATCTTAATCAGATTATCGTAGCGGCCTCCGCCTCCAAGAGCCGACTGCCTGCCCGCCTCTTCTTCCGGCCAAATCTCAAAAACTGTCTTAGTGTAATAGTCCAAGCCGCGGACAAGCCGAGAATTAAGAATGTATGGAATCTCAAGTTCATCCAAATATTCCAAAACATTTTTAAAGTGGTTGTGACAATCAAGACAAAGATTATCTATTGTCTGCGGGGTCTCTTCGTTTATTAAGACGCATCTGTCGTCTTTGCAATCTAATAGCCGCAACGGGTTTTGTCTTAGCCGTTTTTGACAATCAAAACATAATTCTCCTTTCCTCTTGTTATAAAAATTGACTAATTTCTTCCGATAAGCCGGTCGGCACTGACGGCAACCAATGCTGTTTATTTGAGCGACAATGTCTTTAAGGCCAAGGCCTCCGACAATAGAAAAAAATACCTGAATCAATTGAGCGTCCAAAACGGGATCGTTTTCGCCGATAATCTCGAAGTTTGCCTGTTCATGTTGGCGGTATCTTCCTTTTTGAGACCTTTCGTAGCGAAAGAGCGGACCAGTGGTATACAACTTTAGCGGATGCGGACGGCTGGAAAGCCCGTCTTCCAAGTAGGCTCTAATAAAGGCCGGCGTAAACTCCGGCCGCAAAACCAATCTGTCGCCACCTTTTGTTTTTAAAGAATACATTTCCTTCTGGACAATATCAGTTGATGACCCGGTACCCTTAATAAATAGCCCTTCTTCTTCCAAGATTGGCGTGTCAAGCCGTTCAAAACCATAACTTTTTGCGACCTTCTGGACAACTTGGCGGATTTTTTCCCAATAAATTTGCTCTTCCGGCAGGATGTCTCTTGTGCCCTTGGGCGCCTGAAACATATTTTTTGATTTTCTCTCTTTTTTTGACGACATAGTCAATTGGTTTAAAAAATCTTAGCCATATTCAAAGGCCAGGCCCTGAGCCAAACCTGCCCCACGATATTTTTTGCCGGCAAAATCCCCCACTGCCTTGAATCAGAACTTGCCTGACGGTTGTCTCCCAAAACAAAATACTCCCTGTTTTTTAGATTAACAGCCATATCCCCGCGGGTAAAAATTGTTTCCGGCAAATAAAGCGATTCATCCAGCGCGACATCGTTAATGAAAACCGCGCCGTCTTTAATCTCAATTTTTTCATTGGGCAAACCGATTATCCTCTTGATGTAATACTGGCTTTCATCAAGAGGATAGTTAAAGACAACTACATCGCCCCTTTTTGGCTGGTCAATCCGATAACCAATCTCGTTGATAACCAGATATTGGCCATTGTCAAAATTGGGTTCCATTGAGGCCCCGCGGACAAAAAACGGCTGGACGAGGTAATATCTTACCGGAATAATAATCGCCAAAGAAACAATGACTATCTTTGCCGTTTCCCAAACAAAAAGAAGTATTTTTTTCATCTGGTTAGAAATTCTTGATTATTGTTTTCTATATATTTCTAACTCTAACTCATTTGGCAAAAAAAATCAAATTTGATATACTTTCAGAATGAATTGGCTGGATAAGAAAACCGGAAAAGAAAAAAGGAAGATTGTTCTAATCGCCTTGTTCTCCTTTCTTTTTGTTTTGTTTATTCTATATAAAATAACTCCGGCTTCCTTGGTTGAGATATATCCAAGTCAAAAAACAGAAAACGCCAAGATAGAAAGGAAGATTGTTTTTCAAAATATTCCGCTATTAAATGAATCTGAAGACAAACCGCTGAAAGAAAATATTTTAGTTCTCGGCCGAGCTGGGCAAGGATACGCCGGCGGAAATTTAACCGACACAATTCTCTTAGTTCACATAAGTCAATTTGACTCGGTTAAAAAATCGGCCTTAATTTCACTGCCCAGGGATCTATTGGTCAGAATACCAGAAAGCCAGTCCTGGAGAAAGATAAATTCGCTCTACGCTTTAGTTGGCATTAACGGGCTTAAAAATAAAATAGAAGAAATCACCGGGTTATCTGTTGACCGCTATATTGTCGTTGACCTCGCCGTCGTGGAAGAAATCATCAATCTGATTGACGGTCTTAATGTTTATGTCAAAGAAGATATCAATGATCCGTATTTTCCCGGCCCCAACTATACTTACCAAACCTTTAACCTTTCGGCGGGCTGGAGATACTTGGACGGCCCGACTGCTTTAAGGTATATCCGGACCCGCTATACCTCGCCTAACGGCGACTTTGACCGAATGACCCGCCAGCAGCAAGTTATCCAGTTGCTCAAACAGAAAGTTCTTGCCCTTAATCCTTTATGGGATTTCCCAACCTATTTAAAAATATTTGACTCCTTGAATAAGCATATTGAAACCGACTTGTCTATTTTGGAAATGAAAACTCTCTACCAGATAGTCAAAGAGATCGGCGCCGATCAAATAAAAAGCGGGGTTATAGACGAAAAAAATACCGAATTGCTTACTGGCGGCCAAGTTCCTCTTGGAGAACAAACGGCCTCGGTCGTATATCCGAAGGCCGGACAGGAAAATTACAGCGTAATTAAAGATTTCATCAAAAAAATATTAGAGTAAACCTTCTATATTATGAAGCTAATTGTTGGTTTGGGTAATCCGGAAAAAAAATACGAGAAAACCCGCCATAATCTTGGCTGGCGGGTAGTTGATTGTTTATCCGAAAAAACTGGAATTAAGAATTTTAAAAAAGAAAATAAATTCAACGCCTTTGTCGCTATCGGTGAATTCAGCGGGCAAAAGATTATTTTAGCCAAGCCGCTTTTATATATGAACAATTCCGGCCAAAGCGTCAGAGCAATATCTGACTATTTTAAAATCGTTCCCGAAGATATTACTGTTGTTCACGATGAAATTGATCTGCCACTGGGCGAAATAAAAATCCAGGAGAATATAAGTTCAGCCGGGCATAAGGGAGTCCAGTCCATTATTGACCGCTTGAAAACAAACGAATTTAAAAGGGTTCGCCTAGGAATAAGACCGAACCAAGAAATAATTCAAAAGACAGAAGAATTTATTTTGGAAGAATTCAGCCAAGAAGAAGAAAAAATCGTTGAAGAAGAAATAAAGAAAGCCGCTCAATTGGTTATGGCGGCCCTTTCGTCCAATCCCTGTTAGCCCACCCAGAAAGCGTCAGAGATAGATTCGCCGAAGCGAAATATCTCCGATCTTTGGCCACCCGAATTAGGAGGGATTATTCGGATATCGGCCGCTTCCTGAGAAGGCCAATAGGAATCAGACAATACAAAATACTATAAAAACCAACTGGCGTTGTCAACCCCGCGCCTTTCTTGGAGGCAATTTCCTTCAAGAAGGGCCGGGCTAAAGAAAAATGACCTATCTAAAAGAAGATAAATATTTCCATGCTTTTAATCTTACCGGCGGCGTCGGACCGGTTAGCTTTAAAAAAATATTAAACCATTTTAGGTCGTTAAAAGACGCTTGGCGGGCAAACGCCGGCGAATACGCCCGGACCGGAATAAGCCAATCAATTATAGACGAAATACAAAAGAAAAGGATAAAAATCAATCCGGACCGGGAATTAGAAAAAATTTCCGGACAGAATATCGGAATTATCAGCATAAAAAACAAAGAATACCCGAAATTATTAAAAGAGATTTATGCGCCGCCGGCGCTTTTATACATTCGCGGCCGGTTCGCCCCGTCAGATAAGCTAAGTCTAGGCGTCGTCGGACCGAGAAAAGTTTCTCTTTATGGAAAACAAATCACTCCCTTGCTGGTGGCCGATATTTGTCAAAAAGGTCTGACTATTGTCAGCGGGTTGGCCAAGGGAGTAGATACTCTGGCGCACCAAACAGCTCTTGAAAACGGAAGTAGAACTATCGCCGTTCTGGGTTCGGGCATTGATTCAAAAAGTATTTATCCTCGTTCCAATACGCGGTTAGCCGAGAAAATTATTCAAACTGGGGCTGTCATCAGCGAATATCCTCCCGGCGCAAAACCGTTCGCCCAAAACTTTCCTCAGCGCAACAGAATTATTTCCGGACTGTGCCTGGGCGTTATCGTTATTGAAGCCAGAGAAAAAAGCGGCGCCTTGATTACCGCTGGAAACGCCCTGGAGCAAAACCGAGAAGTTTTTGCCGTTCCTGGCTCTATTATCAGCCCGAATTCCACCGGAACAAATAATTTAATTAAGCTTGGAGCAAAATTAGTCAGCTGCGCCAAAGACGTTTTTGAGGAGCTTCACTTAGATTATTCCAGACAGACAAAGACCAAAAATAATCGGGCGGAAAATAAAGAGGAGGAGTTTATCTTAGGGCGTCTCTCTCAAAAACCCCTCCACATTGACAAAATCATCAACCAAACTAAACTATCAACAGCTAAAACCATTTCAACTCTGACCATCTTAGAGATGAAGGGCCGAGTCAGAAATCTGGGAGGAAATAATTACGTGATTAACTAACACTATGAATCTTGTTATTGTTGAAAGTCCAACTAAATCAAAAACTATCGCTAAGTTTTTAGGTCGCCAATATTCGGTCAAATCATCCTTTGGCCATATCCGCGATTTGCCGGAAAAGGAACTTGGCATTGATGTAGAAAACGACTTCAAGCCAAAATATGTTATCCCTCCAAAAGCCAAAGAAGCGGCCAGAGAATTGAAAAAATCCGCCAAGAAGGCCGATTTAATTATTCTGGCCACCGACGAAGATAGAGAGGGAGAAGCCATTGCCTGGCACATTCTCCATATTTTGAAATCACCTAAATCGCCGATAAAATACCAGAGAATCGTTTTCCACGAAATCACCCAAAAAGCGATTGAACAGGCAATTAAAAATCCGCGCCAAATTGACATTAATCTGGTCAATGCCCAGCAGGCCAGAAGAATCTTAGACCGATTGGTCGGCTATAAACTTTCCCCTTTTCTTTGGAAAAAAGTAGTCAGAGGGCTTTCGGCAGGCCGAGTCCAGTCTGTCGCCGTCCGCCTGATTGTTGACAAAGAAAGAGAAATAAGCGCCTTTAGTCCCCAAGAATACTGGAGTATTGAAGCAAACCTCAAAAAGGAAAAAGGCAAAGACGCTTTTGTCGCCCGACTAATCAAACAAAACAAAAAAGCCATTCCGAAATTGGGCGTCAAAGACAAGGAACAAGCCGATAAAATACTGGCGGCGCTGAAGGACGCCCGGTACCGGGTCGCAAACATTGCCAGCAAGGAGACAAAAAAATATCCCAGTCCGCCTTTTACCACCAGCACTCTCCAGCAAGAAGCCATTAGAAAACTTGGTTTTTCCGCCGAACAAACGATGCGGCTCGCCCAACAACTTTACGAAACCGGACTGATTACTTACCATCGCACCGATTCTTTGAATATCTCCGCCGAAGCGCTTCAAAGCGCTCAAGAGTTTATCGCCAAAAAATTCGGCCAGAAATATTCCGAAGGAATAAAGATATATAAAACCAAATCAAAAGGCGCTCAAGAAGCCCACGAAGCAGTCAGACCGACTAAAGCAGAGAGAGATCCGGAAAAAATAAAACGGCCCTTGGACAAAAGACAGCTCAAGCTCTACGACCTTATCTGGAGAAGATTTATCGCCTCTCAAATGGCTTCTTCCGTTGTTGACTCCACCGCCGTTGACATCGAGGCCAAACCCGACTCAACTAATTCATATATTTTCAGAGCGACCGGTTCGGTTATTAAATTTGACGGATTTCTAAAAATCTATCTGTCGGCTGGCCAGGCGGGTCCGGCCAAAACAAAGGAAAATACCCTGCCGAAACTCTCCGAAAATGAAATCTTAGAACTGGTCAAACTGATTACCCAACAACATTTCACCAAACCGCCGGCCAGATACACCGAGGCCTCTTTGGTTAAGACGCTGGAAGAATACGGTATCGGCCGGCCGTCAACCTACGCTCCGATTATCTCAACTATCCAAAAGCGCGGTTATGTTCAAAAAGACGAACAAAAAAGATTTGTCCCGAAAGAAATCGGGTTCATCGTCATTGACCTTTTGAAGGAGAATTTTTCCCAAATCGTTGATGTCAAATTTACCGCCGAGATGGAAAAAGAGCTGGACAAAATCGCCCAGGGCAAAAAAAACTGGCTCGAAGCGCTAAAAGAATTTTACCAGCCCTTCCATGAAAACCTGACTAAAAAATATAAAGAAGTAGAAAAGAAAAAATTAGAAGAGCCAACCGATAAAATTTGCCCGAAATGCGGCAGTCCGATGGTGATAAAAATGGGACGCTTCGGCAAATTTTATTCCTGTTCGGCTTTTCCCAAGTGCAAACATTTGGAAGCGATTGTTAATTCCACCGGCGTCAAATGCCCGGAATGCCAAAAAGGAAACATTGTTGAGAGAAAAACCAGGAAGGGAAAAATATTTTATTCCTGTTCGCGCTATCCAAAATGCAAATACGCGCTTTGGGACAAGCCGATTGACGCCAAATGTCCCAAGTGCGGCTCTCTGCTAACTGAAAAAGGCAACAAAATCAAATGTTCTAATAAGGAATGCGGTTATCAAAGAGAAAAAGAGTAAATATCTATGCCATCCACTATCAAAGACATTTTAGACGAGTTTAAAAAACACCACTCATTTGACAGCGCTAAAGTCATTGAGCGGGCCTATCAATTTGCCGAAAAGGCCCATCGCGGCCAAAAAAGAAAATCAGGCGAGGACTATATCTACCATTGTCTTGAAACCGCTATGACTCTGGCTAAATTAAAAATGGACGCCGAGACAATTGCCGCCGGCCTGCTTCATGATGTTTTAGACGACACCAAAACCTCTTCCGGCCAATTAAGAAAAAAATTCGGGGAAAACATCCTAAACTTAGTCAAAGGCATCTGTAAGGTGGGAAAAATTAAATACCACGGCAAAGAAAGAATGGTGGAAAATCTGAGAAAACTGTTTCTGGCGATGGCCAAAGACATTCGGGTTATCCTGATAAAATTGTCTGACCGGCTTCATAATATGGAAACCTTAGACGCCTTGCCGGAAGAAAAACAGAAAAGAATCGCCTTGGAAACACTGGAAATTTATGCTCCCATCGCTAATCGTCTGGGCATCCGCGAAATCGGCGGCGATTTGGAAGACCTGGCCTTCAAATATGTTTACCCAAAAGAATATCAAGAAGTAGTCAAACGAGTAAAAGACCGATATATCAAAGGCAAAGAATATCTTAAAAAAATTACTCCGATTGTTAAAAAAAACTTAACGAGAAAAAATGTGCGAGTGATAGAAATTCACGCTCGGACCAAGCACTATTACAGTTTGTACCGAAAACTTCTCCGTTATGATATGGACTGGCACAAAATTTATGATATTGTTGCGCTAAGAATCATTGTCCCAGACATTGAAAGTTGTTATGCCGCCTTGGGAGTAATCCATAAAAAATGGAAGCCGCTTATCGGCCGAATCAAGGACTATATCGCTATTTCCAAGCCAAACGGCTACCAGTCGCTTCATACCACCGTTTTTTGCCAGGGAGGAAAAATTACCGAATTTCAAATCAGAACTCCTCAGATGCATCAGGAATCGGAATACGGCATCGCCGCCCATTGGTATTACAGCGAAGAAAAGGGTCTTAAATCATATATCAAGAGAAAAATCCTCCATCAAAAGCCAGAAAGAGAATTTAAAAAAGAATTATCTTGGGTCAAACAACTCCAGGAATGGCAAAACGAGAAATTTTCTTCGCCGGAAGAATTCATTGATTCGCTTAAAATTGATTTTCTTAAGGACCGCATCTTTGTCTTTACTCCCAAGGGCGATATTATTGATCTGCCGGAAGGAGCTATTCCAATTGATTTCGCCTACGAAATCCATACCGATGTCGGCAACCAGTGCGCCGGAGCGAAAGTTGACGAAAAACTGGTGCCTCTGTCGCGGCCTTTGCAAAACGGCGAAGTCGTAGAAATCATCACTCAAAAAAACAAGAAGCCAAATAGAGATTGGCTTCAAATCGTCAAAACCAATGCGGCAAAAAGCAAAATCAAGGCCTGGTTTAAAAAAAATTAAAGGCCGGCGAAAAGGAAATCAGTTTTGAGAAAGCAGATAGACCAGTCGGTCTAGTTCTTCCTGGGTAACAAATTCAATCCTAATATTACCCAGGTCTCCCCTTTTAGTGATGCTGACGCGCCGACCGCCCAAAATTTCTTTTAACTCGCTCTCTATTTTCTTGAACAGAGGATTTTTTGGTCCGGTCCCGCCCGGCGTCGCCGGTCTAGCCACTCTTCTGGCCAAATCTTCCGTCCGGCGCACAGACAGGCTCTCTTTTAAAACCCGACGAAATATCGGCAGTCGAGCCACCGGCTTGGCTAAAAGTATCGCTCTGGCATGCCCTTCGCTGAATTTCCCGCCGACAATGGCGTCTTGGACTTCCTGCGGCAAGCCCAAGATGCGCAGAGCGTTGGAAATGGTGCTTCTATCTTTGCCTATTTTTTTGGCGATTTCATGGTGTTTTAAACCAAATCGGTCCTGCAACTGTTTGTAGGCCAGAGCCGTCTCAATGGCATTGAGGTTTTTCCTCTGGATGTTTTCAACCAGCGCGATTTCCAGTTTTTGATGGGCGGAGCTGTCACGGATAATAACCGGTACACTCGGCAAGCCGGCCAGTTTTGCCGCTCGCCATCTTCTTTCGCCGGCGATTATTTCGTATTCAACCTGCCGTCCGCGCTCGCTTGGTTTCTCAATTTTGGAAACCAGGAGCGGCTGTAAGATGCCGTGCTCTCTGATTGAATCGGCCAAATCTTTGAGCGCTTCAACGCCGACATCTTTTCTCGGCTGATTGGAATTTGGCCTGATTTTATCAATTTCAATATTAAAAATGCTTTCCTTTTTATCTCTGTTTCTGCTCTCGCCCAAACCGGACGGACTTTTTCTCCCCTTTAAAAATCCGCTTATTCTTGATTCTTTCTTGGGAATAAGGGATTGTAAGCCCTTGCCTAACGCTGATTTCATATTTTCCCTGCCTGGCGGAAACAACTGGTGAATACAAGAGTATATTCGCCTGATTTTCCCGCCGCGCAGCTATTTTTTTTTGTCAAGTTGAATTATTTCCTTGGCCAATTGATAATAAGCCCGGGCGCCCCTGGAACGGGGATCATATTGAAGAATCGTCTGACCAAAACCGGGCGCTTCGGCTAACCGGATACAGCGTGGAATCACCGTCTCAAAGACATAGGCGGGGAAATTCCGCTCCACCTCTTTTTTAACCTGGCGCGCCAGACGGTTACGACGGTCATACATAGTCAAAAGCGCTCCCTTGATTTTTATCGGGCTGTCCAAATTCTCTTGGACAAGTTCAATCGTCTTTAACAGCTGACCCAAGCCCTCTAAGGCAAAATACTCACACTGGACCGGAATAATCACTTCGTCGGCCGCCACCAAGCCGTTAATAGTCAGTAGCCCCAAACTGGGCGGACAATCAATCAAAATATAGTCATAATTGGTTCGTATTCGGCGCAGCAGTTCGTAAAGTTTGAATTCCCGATTGGCCGCGCTGACCAATTCAATCGTGGCGCCGGCCAAATCGGAAGACGAAGGAATAACGTCATAGCCCAAAATGCCGGTTTTCTTGACTACTTCTTCCGGCAATAAGCCGCCGGCTAAGGAGTGATACAAACTCAAAGAAACATTTCTCGGCTCTATCCCTAACCCGGAAGTAGCATTGGCCTGCGGGTCAACATCAACCAAAAGCACATATTTGCCTAAAGCGGCCAGATAACTCAAAACATTGATTACAGAGGTTGTTTTCCCGGTACCCCCTTTTTGGTTGATAACTGAAATTATTCTGGCCATTGCTTATCCTTTATTTTTTTAACACATCTCTCAATATCATTGATTTCCTCTTCCCACAACTCAACTACCTTATGACCGCATTTTTCTAAGTAAGATTTCTTTGATAAATCCTTTGTTTTAATTTTGGGAAGAGTGTGCCAGTACCTACCGAACGCCTCAACGACTAAATTATATTTCGGCAAGAAAGCATCGACAACAAATTTATTATACATCGGATATTGAGGGATGTAATCAATGCCATGTTTGTCTAACCCATCGTAAAGTTTCTTTTCAAGATTATTAATTCTATTACGACCGACTTTACTAAGATAAGATAATCTATTTACCTGCAACTTCCTCATTTTCGCTTTGGACGAATCTAAAGAGCAGGATTCTTTTGTTGTTCTTACCCAACTTTTCCCCTTAATTCTGTTTTTTATCACATCAATACTCACATTCATAATACTCGCTATTTCACTGCCATTTTTCTTTTCTTTTACATAAAGACGGAAAATTTCATTTACATCTACATTTTGCTTGTTCGGAGGAACAACACCAATTTTAGCCAAACTCATTTTTCTTCTAACCTCTTCTGAAAATTCTTTACCCTTATTCCATGGAATTCGTCCTATGTTCTCGTGTCCTTTGATAAATAAACAATAAATATTTCCTCTTTTATTAGTAAATCGGCCGCACCCACAAGCGCACTTTCGAGGTTCATGAATCTCTGGATTATAGCCACCGGCTCCTCTTTTTGCATGCCCTTGAATAGAATTACTCACCTGATAAGTAAAACCTCCCTTGCTTTTGTAGTAATATTTATGAACTTTCGTGTATTGACCGCATCCACATAAACACAACTTGGGCTTAAATTTGGTTTTGCCCCTATTCCAAGCAACTCTTTTTTGTCGTTTTTTAACCTCCATCTATCTTATTATACCTAAATCTGTTTTAATTGACAACAAGCCCTTTTTTAGAGAGAATGATAATAAGCCGACGTGATGAAATTGGCAAACATGCAGCACTCAAAATGCTGTGGGCGCAAGCCCTTGTGGGTTCAACTCCCACCGTCGGCACAATGTCAAAACACCCCGCAAAAAGAATTGAATCTCTGCGGAAGAAACGCGGTCTGTCGCAAGAAAAATTAGCTCGGCTGGCTGATGTTTCCAATAATACCATT
>PFWG01000047.1 GCA_002791035.1 Candidatus Portnoybacteria bacterium CG_4_9_14_3_um_filter_43_11
CCCAATTTTTACCTGCTTGCTGGAAAGGAATAGGGGTTGCCAAAAAGTATTTAATTTTTCATACTAATCTCTTAAGTACCCACTTCTTGGGTAGCGGACCGCCAGATTTTCTATAAATATATTTCACTAATTCTGTAAGAATCATTTTTTTCTTTTGGATGTCATTCTCTTTATAAAAATTTTTCAGGCGGTCTACAAATTTCTTATCCAATCTTTTTAAGATTTTTGTCATTCTGTTTGGCTGTCGCAAAAATTCACCGTTTAGTTTGAGAAATAATTCTAGGATATTATTTATTAACAATTGACTATCCAATCCAAAGGCCAAATAGTCTTTATTTTTTATATCTCGCTGAACTTCGCCCCAAAAATCATCTATTGAGTATTGATGCATCAAAAGTTCGCTTTTCTTATATTTGGTTCTCAATTTCAGATTATTTTTAGCGATAGCTTGGATTTTTTCTAAATTTTTTCCTTTTTGAAATAAAATTTTACCATAAGCTAGCATATGTGAAGTAATTCTCCGTAAATTGTTTTTATCTTCCTTGAGATAGCTATTCGCTTCCTTTGTCGTATTCAAAATAATATCAACACGCACACCATTTTTTATAAAATTATTTCTTGAAAATTTACCTTTTCTACTTAACAGAATATATATATCAACATCAGAATACTTATCAAATTTGTTTCTTGCCGCAGATCCAAACAGCATAATACCCAAGACATTTTTGTCTTGTTTATATTTTTTAACAACCTCATTGCAAATTTTTTGAATAAATTTTTCCATAAAATAAAATGGGGCTAAGGTAAGTATAACACTTTTCCTACATGGTGCGCCCAGTAGGAGTCGAACCTACGGCCTTCTCCTCCGCAGGGAGACGCTCTATCCACTGAGCTATGGGCGCTTTTTTAACCCGCTTGGCGAGGCAATTAAACCGCGAAGATTTTGATTTAGAATCTCAAATTCCGGGACAAATTGTCAATAAAGGACTCTTCCTGTTTTTTTTCAGGAATATATTTGACCAGCGCCCGACGGACTTTGACCGGATTTTCTTCTCCAAGAGAGACCTTGATATAGGGCATAATGGTCTTTTTGCTTTTCAAACTCAATTCTTTAATTCTGTCCGGGTCGTAAAAAATCCAAAACGAGTCCAGGTTTTCGTATTCATACAAGGACCGGTTAATTTTGATTCCCTGTGAAGTGATGGCGATGCGGATAAGGGTCGGCTTTTTGAAAGCGTAGATTAAAAAGGAGAAAAACGCCAAAACAATCAACAGGGCAAAAAGTAAATTGCCGGTTAGAGCCGACCAGATAAAAAGGACGACCGCCACCGCGCCGGGAATTAAAAACCAGGATTTATCTTTAGGATGATATTCAAACTCGGGCGCTTCCCATTTAAGATGTTTGGTCATAGAAACTTACTATTTACAATCGTCAGGGCAAGTTTCCGGCGTTTCGGGACAAGGACAACCAATTGCCAGACAAACGCTTTCCTGGCAAATTCCATCACCGCACAAATCTTTACATATCTCTCGTTCATCTGGACATGGAGCGAATTCGCAGTTTGGCGAGATCCGGCCGACTGCTGACCCATCGGGACAAATTTTAGCTTCCATAGTACAGCCTACCTCAGGATTCTTAAACCACTTTGGTGCCAAAAGACCCATAATTACAAAAATAAAAACTGCGACAGAACCAAGTATAATTTTGTTGAA